>CAMBRH010000086.1 GCA_945870115.1 Chitinophaga pinensis
TAATCTAAACAATCTTCCTCAGTTTTAAACGCTTTTCTGAAGTCATAAATACTTAATCCTTTGAACATAAATTTTAATTTTGAACAAAGGTATGACCTGAAGAACGTAAAAAACTTACGTTCACGGGAAATAACTGGGTAATTCAAAAAAATTTATACAAACAACAATTATGGGAAGTGCCGGAATTTTGGGATTAAGTTCATTGAATTTAATTCTAGACGAAAAAGAATCAAGTGATTTAATGCCCGTTTTATTTGTTGGACATGGTTCACCAATGAATGCTTTAGAAACAAATGTTTATACCAAAAATTGGAAAAAAATTGCGGGTGAAATTCAAAAGCCAAAAGCGATACTTTGCATTTCGGCACACTGGTTGACGAAAGGTTCGTTAATAACTGCTGTTGATAATCCATTAACAATTCATGATTTTGGAGGTTTTCCAGATGAATTATTTAATATACAATATCCAGCGAAAGGTTCTTTGGATTTAGCAAAAGATGCACAAAAATTATTTCCTAACGACTTGCTTCATTTGGATTTTGAATGGGGTTTAGATCATGGTACTTGGTCGGTTTTAAATCAAATGTATCCTTTGGCTGATGTACCAACTTTACAATTAAGTATTGATTATAATAAACCTGCATCATACCATTTTCAATTGGCTCAATATCTTCAAAATTTAAGAAAAAGAGGCGTTTTAATTATTGGAAGCGGAAATATGGTTCACAATTTAGGAATGGTTGCCTGGGACAAAATAAACGAAGAAAACTATGGTTTTGATTGGGCAATTGAAGCAAATAATTTGTTTAAAAAACACATTTTAGATCGAAACTTTGAACCTCTTTTTGATTATGCAAAACTAGGAAAAAGTATGCAACTCTCAATTCCTACTCCAGATCACTTTTATCCTTTGATTTATTCCTTGGGATTGGTAAAAGAGAAAGAAGAATTGACAATTTTCAATGATTATACCATGGCAGGCTCCTTGAGTATGACTTCTTTGAAGATAGGATGAAAAAAGTGAAAAGTGAAAAGTGAAGAATGAAGAATTTATAATGTAGAATTGCTTCGATAAATATTTTTAATTTTTCTCTTTTAATTTCTTAACTAAAATCAATGTTTCACTTCTAACTCAACATTTTTATCATGTTTGTGTTTGAAGAAAATAGCAAAAAGGACAGCTATAACTGCTGCGTAAATTGCAAAACTTAACCAAATTCCTCTCCATTGAAAAGATCCGTCAGTATTTGTAAAATATGTTTCAATTAAAAATCCACTTGCGTAACTTCCTATAATTGCTCCAATTCCGTTTACCATCATCATAAATAAACCTTGTGCGCTTGAACGAATTTTTGAATCAGTTTGTGTTTCAACAAATAAAGAACCAGAAACATTGAAAAAATCAAATGCCATTCCATATACAATGCAAGAAACAATAATCATCCACAAGCCATCAGCTGGATTACCATAAGCTAATAATCCGAAACGTAAAACCCATGCTACCATGCTGATTAACATTACTTTTTTGATTCCAAATCTCTTTAGGAAAAAAGGAATTGCCAAAATAAATAGGGTTTCTGATACTTGAGAAATCGACATGATGATTGTAGAATATTTTACAACAAATAAATCTGCATATTTTGGTATTTCTTTGAAATTGTCGACAAATCGATCGCCAAACATATTTGTCAATTGCAAAGCTGCACCTAAAAACATCGCGAAAATAAAGAACATCGCCATTTTTGAATTTTTGAATAATTTAAACGCATTTAAACCCATCATTTCAACAAAACCTTTTGATTCTTGATTTTTATTTGGAAGGCAAGCAGGTAAAGTAAAAGAATATAAACCCAAAATCAATGAACCTGCAGCAGAAATGTAAAACTGAAATTCAGATGATTTACTCCCAGTTAGATTTGTAATCCACATGGCAGCAATAAAACCAACAGTTCCCCAAACTCTAATAGGTGGAAATACTTTTACAACGTCGTAGTTGTTAGTTTTCAACACATTATAAGCAACAGAATTAGAAAGTGCAATCGTTGGCATGTAAAAAATCATTGCTAAAAACATGAACCAAAAAAATGTATTCGGATCATTAATTTGTGGAATGTAACAGATAACAGCTCCCGATAATAAATGCAAAATTCCATAAAGTCTTTCTGCATTTACCCATCTGTCCGCGATAATACCTGTTAAAGCAGGCATAAATAGAGAAGACAATCCCAAAGTCATAAAGATATCTCCAAAATCAACTGGACCCCAACCTTTTGTACCAAACCAATAATTTGCTATTGTTATTAGCCATGCTCCCCAAACAAAAAATTGGAGAAAATTCATTGTTATCAATCTGAATTTCAAGTTCATAATAGCTAAATTATTGGTTTTGTAATTTTATTGTCTTTTATTTATTTCATCACGAATTTTAGATGCTTTTTCATAATCTTCATCTGAAATTGCTTCCTCTAAAATAATGTTTAATTCTTCTAAATTCATTGCCGTTAAAGGATTTCCAACTGCTTCTGGAGCAACATCTGAATTTTCATTTGGCACTGCATCTGATGTTTCATCGTAAATTATTCCTGCAGAAGCTAGAATGTTTTCAAAAGTATAAATTGGACATTTGAATCGAACTCCAAGTGCAATTGCATCAGAAGTTCTAGCATCAATTTCACTAAATTGTCCGTCTTTCTCGCAGATTAATTTTGCATAAAAAATCCCTTCATTCAAATTATAAATCACAACTTCTTTAACTGCAATTCCAAATGAAAGTGCAAAACTTTTAAATAAATCGTGCGTTAATGGCCTTGTTGGAGTCATTTTTTCCAATTCAATTGCAATCGCTTGTGCTTCAAAACCTCCAATAATTATTGGTAAACTTCTTTTACCTCCACTTTCAGTTAAAACCAAAGCATAAGCCCCAGATTGTGTCTGGCTGTATGATAATCCTGCGATTTCAAGTTTTACTTTATCCATTTGATGCTAAAATGTTTTAAAAATTCAAAAGGGAAGTTTGTACACTTCCCTGTTAAATTCTTTCGTAAATATAGTAATTGTTTTTAAAAATTTAATAAAAATTGCTTTTTTATCGTTAAACGACAATTTTTAAATGCTCATTTACAAATGTAAACTGCGCTTTAAAAATCTTGTTCGCCTCAAAAAACCTAATTTTTATTAAATTTTCATTTAGAGGCGTTGAATTTTTTAACCGCCTCCGTAAACTTAGGTAAAACTTCAAAAGCATCACCTAAAATTCCGTAATCAGCAGCTTTGAAAAATGGTGCTTCTGCATCAGTGTTTATAACAACGATTACTTTTGAACCATTTACACCTGCTAAATGTTGGATTGCTCCAGAAATTCCAGCCGCAATATATAAATTTGGACGAATTGCAACTCCTGTTTGTCCAACATGCTCATGGTGAGGTCTCCAACCGATATCTGCAACTGGTCGAGAACAAGCTGTTGCCGCTCCCAAAGCTGTAGCCAAATCTTCAACAATTCCCCAGTTTTCTGGACCTTTCAATCCTCTTCCTGCTGAAACAACTAATTCTGCTTCTGGCAATGGAATATTTCCTTCTGGTTTTTTTGTTGCAATAATTTTTACAGCTGATGCACCAGCATTTGAAGAAATTTCTTCTACCGAACAAGCAGCGCCTGTAATTTCTGGTTGAACAGAATTTGGCAACAAAGAAATAATTTTTTTAGCAGTATTTACCGTTACAACTCCGAATGCTTTTCCTGAAAAGACGTTCACTTTGCAAGAAAAACCTGAACTTAAATCTGGAAGTGCAATTGCACCAGAAATTAAACCAGCTTTTAATTTTACAGATAATCTTGGAGCAACAGCTTTTGCAGTTAATTCATGTGAAAAAACAATTATTTCAGCATTTTCAGTTTCTGCAGCAAAAGCAATTAATTTTGTAATTTGTTGTTCATCACCGTTTACAACAGCACGATCAACAATTACTTTTGAAGCTCCGTATTCACCAAGTCTAGCTAAATCAGAAGAATTCCCTCCTGAAACCACTACAACTTCTCCTCCTAATTTTTTTGCGTAAGTAACAACTTCTAAGGATGATTTAGAAATTCCGTTATCGCTATTTATATATACTAATGTTTTCATTTTTTAAATAGATTTTTTATTTTTATTATTCCGTAGATACAAGGCATGCCTTGTATCTACGGAATAATAAAAAAATTAAATAACTTTCGCTTCTGTGTGTAACAATTGAACTAATTCATCCATGTTATTTGGATCGATCATTTTACACGCTTTTTTAGCTTCAGGTAAAATGTACGAAGAATATGTCGTAAACAAATCACAAGCAATTGGTTCAACAATTTGCATTGGTTTTGTACGAGCAGCCATAATTCCTCTCATGTTTGGAATTCTTTGTTCAGCCATACCTTTTGCACAACTAACTACTGCTGGAAGAGAAACTTCAACAACTTGAACTCCACCAACTATGTCTTGTTCTAAAGTTAAAGTTGAACCATTAACATCTAATTTTGTCGCTAATGAAACAAACGGAACTTCTAATACTTCCGCAATCATTCCACCAACTTGAGAACCGTTGTAATTGATTGTTTCTTTACCCGTTAAAACTAAATCAAAAGCATTTTTCTTAGCATAATCAGCTATTTGAATTGCAGTGAAATAAGCATCAGTTGGTTCAGCATCAATTCTAACTGCATCATCAGCTCCGATAGCTAATGCCTTGCGGATAATTGCTTCATCAGCAACATTTCCAACAGTTATAATTGTAACATTTCCACCTTGAGCTTCCTTGATTTCAAGCGCTCTAACTAAGGCATACCACTCATCATAAGGATTTACGATATATTGAACTCCATTTTCATCAAATTTTGTATTTCCCTCAGAAAATGCAATTTTAGATGTCGTATCTGGTGATTTACTAATACAAACAAGTATTTTCATGTTTAAATTCTTTAAAAACTTCACAAAAGTAAGAAAAGAAAACCTTTTTTTGATTATTTATTTTTTTATTTTTCAGCTATTATTCTCTTTTTTGTCCAAAATATTTTCTTGAAAAAACGAGACGATAAATGTCAATTTTACACTAAGTCTTAGTTTTTTTTATTTTTAATAGTGTTTTTAGTGTTTTTATTTAATTTTTTCTTAATTTTGAAATCCGTTTTGTGAAAATCTGAAATGGGAATTAACAACGAATTTGATTAAAATGAGAACAGTACAATATAGAGAAGCACTAAGAGAAGCCATGAACGAAGAAATGCGCAGAGATGAGCGTGTATTTTTAATGGGTGAAGAAGTTGCTGAATACAACGGAGCTTACAAAGTTTCTCAAGGAATGTTAGATGAATTTGGTCCAAAAAGAGTTATTGATACTCCAATTGCTGAGTTAGGTTTTTCAGGAATTGCTGTTGGTGCTTCCATGAATGGTTTGAGACCAATTGTTGAGTTTATGACTTGGAATTTTGCGATTTTAGCTGCTGATCAAATCATAAATAGTGCTGCAAAAATGTTGCAAATGTCTGGTGGTCAATATAATTGCCCTATCGTTTTCAGAGGTGGAAATGGTCCAGCTGGTCAACTTGGAGCAACACATTCACAAAGTTTTGAAGCTTTTTACGCACATGTACCGGGATTAAAAGTTATTACGCCATCAAATCCATATGATGCGAAAGGTTTATTAAAAGCTGCAATTCGTGACAATGATCCAGTTGTTTTCTTGGAATCAGAAAAAATGTACGGAGACAAGGGAGAAATTCCAGAAGGAGAATACATTATTCCAATTGGAGTTGCTGATGTTAAACGCAAAGGAACGGATGTAACGGTTGTTTCTTTCGGAAAAATAATCAAAGTTGCTTATGAAGCTGCTGAAATTTTAGAAAAAGAAGGAATCTCAGTTGAAGTAATCGATTTAAGAACAATTCGTCCTTTGGATTATCATGCAATTGTTGAATCTGTTAAGAAAACAAATCGTTGTGTTGTTTTAGAAGAAGCTTGGCCTTTGGCTTCTATTTCTTCTGAAATTGCTTACCACTTGCAAAATTATGCTTTTGATCATTTGGATGCTCCAGTAAAAAGAGTTACACAAACTGATACTCCATTTGCATTTTCTCCAACATTAATTGAAGAAGCGTTGCCAAATGTGAAAAGATTGATTGATGCGATAAAATCTACACTTTACAGAAATTAAATTTATTTTATATAAAATGAAAAAGGCTGATTTATTTCTAAATCAGCCTTTTTTTATACATTGTAAATGAAATCAATATTTCATTCACTTAAAATTTTTATCTGAATCAACACAAGTCTTTTGTCCTATGTCTTTCAGTCCTATGTCTATACTTCAGCTGAACTACATGGAAAAGCTCTATCAACTTTTTTGAATAATCCTTGTAACACTTTTCCTGGTCCAACTTCGATAACTTCAGTAGCACCATCAGCAATCATTTGATTCATTGTTTGAGTCCAACGAACTGGAGCAGTTAATTGTGCAACTAAATTCTTTTTTATTTCGTTTGCATCTGTAACTGCACTTGCTGTAACATTTTGATATACTGGACAAATTGGCGCTGAAAATTCAGTATTTTCGATTGCTTCTGCTAATTTTTCTCTTGCTGGTTCCATTAATGGTGAATGAAATGCTCCACCAACTGGAAGTAGTAACGCTCTTTTTGCTCCCGCTTCAGTTAATTTTGCGCATGCTTCTTCAACAGCTGGAAAAGCTCCAGAAATTACTAATTGTCCTGGACAATTATAATTTGCTGCAACAACAACTCCATTTATTTCTTGACAAATTTTTTCAACAATTTCATCTTCTAGTCCTAAAATTGCTGCCATTGTTGATGGTTCAGCCTCACAAGCTTCTTGCATTGCTAAAGCTCTTTTGTAAACCAATCTTAAACCATCTTCAAATTTTAAGGTTTTATTTGCAACTAAAGCAGAAATTTCGCCTAAAGAATGTCCTGCAACCATATTTGGTTGAAAAGATTCTCCAAGGCAAGCTGCCAAAATTGTTGAATGCAAAAATATTGCTGGCTGAGTAACTTTTGTTTGCTTTAATTCTTCGTCACTTCCTTCAAACATTATTTTTTGAATATCAAAGCCAAGAATTTCATTTGCTTTGGCAAACATTTCTTTTGCTAAATCAGATTTTTCAAATAAATCTTTTCCCATTCCTGAGAATTGCGCTCCTTGACCAGGAAATACATAAGCTTTCATCATAGTTTTATTTTTAAAACCATTTATAAAACTATCACCTCATCGTTACTTCAAAAATTTCACTTTTTCATTTACAAAAGTAAACTTAAAATCAAAATTTTTAAAAAGCCTCGATATGATAGTTATATAAATAGATTTTGTTTAGTAAAATACAAATTTAGTAAAAACAAAAGCATAAAACAAAAAAACCATCCGCCGAAGCGAATGGTTTTAAATTATTAGGTAAAATATTACTTAAAATATCAAAATTATTTTCCGATTACTAACTTTTCAGTAGCAATTCCATTGTTAGTAATTACATTAACAACATAAATTCCATTTGCGAAAGCAGTAGTATTTACATTTAATGAATTAGATCCAATAGTTTTGTTTCCTAAGTTAGCAGCATAAACAACTTTACTTGATAAATCTGTAATTGAAACATTAACAGCTGATTCAGCTCTCAAAGAGAAATCAATTGCAACATTATCCGACGCTGGATTTGGAAAAACAGAGAATGAAGAAAAAGCTTCGTTTTCGTTAAGATTTAGTGCATTTACTGTTGCACAAGGAGTTGAAACAGATGTACAACCATTGATAGTTACAGCAACAGAATAGGTTCCATTTGCTGTTGCAGTATAAGGATTTGTCGTTGCTCCACTAATTGGTGCAACTGGTGTACAAGTTCCCCATTGGAAAGTTGCTCCAGCTTGAGCAGGTACACTTAAACTTCCTCCTGAAACTGAAATAGTTGTATTTATTGCTTGTTGAGTTACTACAATTGGACTTGAAGTTATTCCACCGACATTAACTGTGTATGTTCCTGGAGTACTAACTAATAAGGTATTGCTTGTTGAGTTGTCAGACCAAACATTTCCCGTTCCTGAAGAAGAAGTTAATGTAAGTGATCCTCCTTCGCATAATATATTGTCAGAGTCTGATGAAGTTATTGTGGGCGCAGAACCTAGATTCAATCTTACAATTGGAGTTCCTGTTGTATAATACCAAGTTGTATTTGTCTCATCATAATAGTTAGATGTTTGCGCTTCAGAAACGCCAGAAACAGCAACTATTAAATCATTGTCTAAACCACCATTACCAAAAGCTCCAACTACAGCCAAATAGGTAGTTCCAGCTACCAAATTTCTGGAAGACAAAAGCGTTAATGTTACCATGTTACCTAAATCACTTTGAGTTAAGGTATAAGGTTCTGATTCTTCTTCAAAAATAAAATCACCTGTTGTAAAATCTACTGAATACAATCTTACGTATACTGAGGCCCCTGGAATTGCTGTTAAAGCAGGCATAAAAGAAATACTGTTCGTTTGCGCATCTGTAAAGATATCAAATTTATTTCCAACTTGAAATCCTTCACCTTGATTATATGAAGTACTAGTTTGTACGCCTAAATCTCTCGCATATTGAGAAGAAGTAACTTCTATATCTTGAGAAGGAAGTGAATTATTCAATGAATTTTCATCAATTGCAGAAGAACTTGCTGTAAAATTAAATGTTGTAGTTCCAAGAACTGGAGCTAATGTTAATTGAGTTGTTGCATCAATTGTGTCTAAAGCATTTGAAAGAATAGTAGAAGGTAAACTTGATCCAGAATATGTTCCTCCATTTACATTAAATTGAACATCATTTTGATCTGTTACACCAATATTTTTAATTACTCCTGAAAAATCAATTGGCTGAATTTGAGATTGAGGAATTTTAGTGTAAGGTAATCGATATCCAAAAGCACCCATTGTTCCCCAATAAACCGAATTTAAAGATAAATCATTTTGGTATGTTTCTATGATTTTAACATCGTCAATTGCCCAAAACCAATCCCAAGCTCCGTCGTACTGAAATCCAATTTTCACTTGTGATTGATTAGCTGCAGCTGCAGAGATATCAACTTGCACAATTCCAGGATTTGCGGAATTAGTATTTACAACCATTCCATCATTTACAGTAAAAGTAGTCCAAGAAACCCCATTATCAACACTCACCAAAACAGAGGTTGTTTCTTGAAATCTTCTGTGCGCTTGCTCAAAGGTCAGCGAAACGTTAGCGTATGCTGACAAATCAATATTGCCCGTGTAAGTGATTCTTGAACTTTGAATCCCTGTAGTTCCTTGAGCATCAGAATCAATAAAAGCGTAACCATTTGCCATGGAAGTAAATGCAAAAGGACGAAATTCAGCTCTTGGAGAAGCGTTTGGGTCTGTAATAATTTCCCAATCTACAGCTGGAGAACTCGTATTCGACATTTCCCAATTCGCTGGTACAGAAAAATCATCTTCCCACAGGGATGTTTTCTGATAAACAATTGATTTTTTTGCAGCGATATCTGTTAAAGTTGCTGACTTTTTGACATTTTTTGTTTGTGCATTTGTATTGAATCCAATACAAACTAGCATTAAACTATAGTAAATCTGTTTCATAATTAAGTAATTTAAAATGTAAATATATAAAAAATTCTTATTTAGAATAAATATAAACAAAAAAAACCACCAGCTAAGGCTGATGGTTTTAAAATTATTTAGAAAAATGCTATTTAAAATAGCATTTAGTTCTATCAAATTATTTTCTGATTACTAATTTTTCAGTAGCAATTCCGTTGTTTGTAAGAACATTAACAACATAAATTCCGTTTGCAAAAGCAGCAGTATTTACGTTTAATGAACTTGCACCAGCAGTTTTGTTTCCTAAATTAGCTGTGTAAACAACTTTTCCAGATAAATCTGTAATTGATACATTAACAGCAGATTCAGCTCTTAAAGAGAAATCAATTGCGATGTTTTCAGCAGCTGGATTTGGGTAAACAGAGAAAGAAGAGAATGCTTCGTTTTCGTTAAGACCAACACCAGAAACAGTTGCACAAGGAATTGAAATTGCATTACATCCATTGATTGTTACAGCTACAGAATAATCTCCATTAGCAGTTGCTGTGTAAGAATCAGAAGTTGCTCCAGGAATTGTAGCTACTGGAGTACAAGTTCCCCATTGGTAAGTAGCACCTGCTTGAACTGGTACAGAAACAACACCACCAGAAACAGTAATTGTAGTATTGATTGCTTGAACAGTAACAACTGTAGCAACAGAAGTCATACCTGCATTAGTAACAGTATAAGAACCTGCAGCAGAAACTGTAATTGCGTCAGTTAATTCACCAGTTGACCACTGATTACCACCAACAATATCAGAAGTTAAAGTTAAAGTAGCATTAGCACATAAAATGTTATCAGCATCACTTGAAGTAACAACAGGAGTAGGAACAACAGCACCGAAACCTAATCTTACCATAGGAGTGTTTGTAGTGTAGAACCAAGTTCCAGCTTCGTCTAAGAAGAATGAAGTTTGAGCTTCAGAAGCTCCAGAAGTACCAACAACTAAGTCGTTTGTAGCACCACCATCACCTAAAGAACCAACAACCATTAAGTAAGAATTATCAGCTAATAAATCAACTGGATTTACTAAATTTAAAGTTACGTAAGTATCTAAATCAGTTGCAGTTACAACATATTGAGCAGACTCATCAGCGAAAACGAAATCACCAGTAGCAGCATCAACAGTGTATAAACGAGCATAAATTGTAGCTCCTGGATTAGTATTTCCTTCAACAAATACTTTTGCATTTGTAACAGTTGCATTCGCATAAATATCAAAGATGTTTCCAACTTCGTAAGCTAAACCTGAGTTAAAAGATGTACCATCAATAGCATCCATATCTCTTGCATACGTATCAGTAGTAACTGTTAAAGCACCAGCACCAACATTATTTAATGGTGTTCCATCAGTTGCTGCAGATGTTAAACCAAATGTAAAGTTAGTTGTACCTAAAGCAGTTGGTAAATAATCTGGAGTTGCATCCAAGGTATCTAAAAATCCTGCTGGTGCAACCGTAACTGCACTTGAAGAAGCATATCCTGTTGCACTTACGTTAAAAGTTACATCATTTTGATCTGTTGCACCTGCATTTGAAGCGATACCAGAAAATCTAACTGGAGCAATTTGAGCCATTGGCACCAATGAATATGGTAATCTAGGTCCCCAAAAACCTTCAGATCCCCAATAAGTTTCTGTTAATACTAAATCGAAAGCATCAGCATCTCTTAAAGACATGTCATCAACCATCCATGCGTATCCGCAACCGTCACCTCCATTAGAAGCATCACTCAAGAATAAGAAACGGATGTAAACAGTTGCTTGTGATCCTGCAGTAGCAGAAATATTCACAGATGTTAATTCAGGATTAGTAGAGGCATCATTGTTCGTATATGTTTCATAAACTCTGTAGTTTGTGAAATTCACGTTATCAGTACTTACTTGTACATACACTTCGTCATTGAATTTTCTGTAAAAACTTTCAAAATCAATAACAACTGAAGGGTGAGCAGAACAATCAATTGCAGCTGAATTACCAATCCAAGCAGATTGATCACCAGTACAATAAAGATCTGAATCAAATAATGCATAACCATTTGCAGCAGAAGTAGAAGCAATAGGATCAATTGGGAAAAGTCCGTTTGGAACTGCGGTACCTAAAACCCAGTTGTCATTTGTTCCTGCGCCAGCAGCGTTGTTTGCAATTGTCCAATCACCTGCAACTGAAAAGTCGTTTGTGTAAAACGTTGCTTTCAATCTTGAGATAGGATCTTGTTTAGCCATAACACCCATTTGTGTTTTTTTTGCTAATGTTGTTTTTGAGCTAACAGCTTGGTATGTTTGTGCATTTAAAGACGCTAACATTAAGGCTGAACAAAAACTTAAGTAAACTTTTTTCATAATTAAATTTATTTTTTTGTAGCGTAAAATTAATAAAAAATTAACACATACAAGGTTTGTATGAAAAAAAACGTTTAAAAAAGTAAAAGGTTGGTGAAAAGTTAAAATATTTTTAAAGTTTTTTCAATTTT
>CAMBRH010000087.1 GCA_945870115.1 Chitinophaga pinensis
CATCCGTAATTACAATTACTAAATTTGTTCCATCAGCAATAAATGATTTTTTTGCTTCTTTGAAACCCAATTTTATTCCAGCTGATCCAGCAGTGTAACCAATTGCTTTCAATTCTGAAACTTTCTCTTTTATGCTTTCTTTTTCTGAACCAGAACTTGATTCCATAATTACAGAGGCTTCTGACGAATAAGTTACCAAGGAAATTTTATCCTCTGGACGTAAAATTTCAAGTAAATTCAACATACTGGATTTTAACAAACCAATTTTATCATTTGATGCCATTGAATTCGAAATATCCAAGACAAAAACCACATTTACAGGTTTAAAATAAGTCGGATCAAAATCAGCGATTTCAAAATCTTCTAAATTATGCGTTTTTGGTTTTTCAACTTTGATAAAAATTTCATCTGAATTAGAGCAGCCATTAAAATCTGTTCCAATAACTTTATAAATTTTGCTTGAATCTGGAATAAAAAGTTCACCTTGAATTACCTTATTATTCCAAGTATAAGTATATCCGCCAGAAGCACTTAACTTAGTAGTTTCTCCTTGAAATATTGTTTGGTCTTCGCCAGCGTTAATTATTGGTAAGAGATTGACTTTTACAAAAACGCTTGAAGTTGATTTACAACCAGATTCATTTGTTGAACTTACAGTATAGGTTTTACTTTCTTTTGGTTCAAAAGCTACATTTTGAAAAATTCCATTGTCCCAAGAATAATTTTTTCCACCTGAAGCATTTAAAACAACTTTCTCACCAATACAAATCGTTTTGTTTTCGCCAGCTATGATTTTTTGACCTGACATATTTGTTACCGAAACAGCTTTTGTAATCTTGCTAAAACATTCATTTTCTGTATCATAAAATGCAGCGTAATAAGTTCCACTAGAAACATTTTCTCCTGAAATTTGATTTTCTTTAGTTGCTTGAGAATTTGTGTGCCACGTTAAACTTGTTCCCAGTGGTAAATTTGTTGCTTTAATTGAATTTAAATTGACAAAATTATTTTCACAGGTTCCACTTAAACTTGTTTTTGTTAAATTTGGAATTAATCTTTCAACCTTACAGATTTCTTCTTTTTTATTTAAAGTACAAAGTGAAAAGATTGAACCATTTTCTCCGCCATTACCTGAAATTGTTAGTGTAGTAAAAGGAGTTTTACTTTTAATTGTGAAAATTCCTCCAGCTCCTTCATTAGTTGAATTTGCTCCACTGAAAATTTGATTTCCATCTATCCTTGAATAACATGAGTTTTTGGATTCAATCGTTGGAATTTCTGATTTATCGGTTGTGAATATAAAATTTTCATCTCTCGGAAAACCTGAGGCAGTAATGACAATTGAAACTTGCGTGATTGCTTTGCTAAAATTTAAATTATAAACAAATGGTCCAGTTGATCCAAGCCACATAGCATTAGCAGGAGTTGTAACAGAGCATGAAGTATATACTCCATAATAAGTTGAAACACTTCCTGTGAAAGTATGAGTAACATCAATTCCATCCATTTTACAGGGAGGAACAACAGAAAATTGACAGTCCTGAGAAAAAACTGAAAAATTTAAAACAGAAATAATTGCAAATAATATGCTAAATTTAGTTATATATTTTGGTTGATTTGTCATTGAATATTTTTTGAGAATATACACTTTTATTTCAAATTCGTTCAAACAAAAAAAGATTTAACTTTCGCTAAATCTTTTTTTTAAAATAATTTATATCTAAAATTAATCTCTACTTCCCATTAATCTCAAAAGAGATAGAAACAAATTGATGAATAAAATATATAGCATCAATCCGCCAATCAAAGATAATTTCTTTTTGTCTAAATGTCCGATGTTTGGATCTTCACCTATGTATTTTAGGCGCTGCATTTCATAAGCTGTTAAACCTGTGAAAACAAAAACACCAATAACTGAAATCCAAAAGGAAATCATTTCACTTCCCATAAAGAAATTTACTAAACCAGCAATAAAAATTCCGATAAAAGCCATGTATAATAAACTTCCGAATTTTGTTAAATCTGTTTTAGTTGTATATCCTAAAATTGCCATCACAGCAAAAGATCCTGCAGTTGTTAAAAACGTAGTGAAAATTGAACCAATATCATATACAACAAAAATTGTACTTAAACTCAAACCCATTAAGGTTGCATAAAGTCCAAAAAGTATAAATAAAACTGGCATAGAAAGTCTATTATACGCCATTTGAATTAACATTCCCAATCCAAGTGGTGCAAAGGCTACAACATAAAATAAGGGAGAGACAGCTGCTTTACCGTTTGAAAAAGTAATGAAATACTCGCTAACGAATTCCGGTGTTCCACATAAATATGCAATTGAACCAGAAATTCCCAATGCAATAAACATGTAAGTATAAACATTTACGAAAAATTCGCTTGTCATGGCTTTTGCATCTGAGCCATATTGTTTTTGTTGAAAAATATTGTCTAACATTTTTGAATTAATTTATAATTTTTGTGCTAATTTACTATAAAAATTGAGACTTAAAGTCAATTTCAATTTAATATTTGTTAAAAATTAGAAAATAATAAATTTAGTGCAATTTTGCTTGAATTAAATTGATAAATTCTTTTCTGGTAGAATCATTTGTCATAAATAAGCCTGTGAATGCACTTGAAGTTGTAACTGAGTTTTGTTTTTGAACACCACGCATTTGCATGCACATGTGAGAACATTCAATTACTACTGCAACTCCTTTTGGTTTTAAAGTTGCTTGAATGCAATCGCGAATTTCAATTGTTAAACGCTCTTGAACCTGTAATCTTCTTGAAAAAGCATCAACAACTCTTGGGATTTTACTCAAACCAACTATTGTTCCGTCAGGAATATATGCAATATGAGCTTTTCCAAAGAAAGGCAACATGTGGTGTTCGCACATGGAATAAACTTCAATGTCTTTTACGATTACCATTTCAGAATATTCTTCTTGAAACAATGCTGATTTTAATATTTCCGCTGGATCTAAATCGTAGCCGTGTGTCAAAAATTGTAGTGCCTTTGCTACTCTTTCTGGTGTTTTAAGTAAACCTTCTCTGTTTGGATCTTCTCCAATGTCGCTTAAAATATCCGTATAGACTTTTGCAATTTTATTAGTTGTTTCCTCGTTATAATATTGATCGCTCATTTAATTTTTTGTATTTGTATAAGTTAAACGATTAACAATCAAAATGGTTCATTTCCACCGTAATATTCTACAAAATTATTTTCAGTTTCAACTAATTTTATTTTTGCCAATTCTCCACCTAATTCTTTTATTTTTAAGTCTAAGCGTTCCCAAATTTTGATAATGACATTTTCCGTTGAAGCCATTAATCCTTTCAAGAAATCAACGTCTAAATTCAAATTTCTGTGATCTAAATGATCTATAACTTCAACTTTAATTAATTCACTCAAAGTTTTTAAGTCAATTACAAATCCAGTTTCTTCATTTGGAGTGCCTTTTACAGTTACAAATAAATCAAAATTATGTCCGTGCCAATTTTTATTGCTGCAACGTCCAAAAACTTGTTCATTTTTCTCATCTGACCATTCTTCTCTCCACAATTTGTGCGCAGCGTTGAATCTTTCTCTCCTTGTAATGTAAACTGTACTCACTTTTTCTTAATTAAGGTACAAAAGTAATGATTTTTCATAAAAAATTATGAATTATGAGTTATGAGTTATGAATTAAGTTAAATAATATGATTTAGTCACTACAAAAATCGAGTCTTTTGTCTTTCGTCTTAAAGTCTTTCGTCTATTCTTCAGTGAAGTCCAAATCCTTATCATGTGTTTCTGGAATGGTCAAAGTCGAATAAAATCCAAGTGCAAAAGCTATAAATCCAACCAAAGAACCCGCCAAAATAACTCCTAAACTTACTTTTGAACCATCAAATAAAAGTGTCATCAAAACTACTGTTCCACGCACCATATTTGGAATTGTAGTGGCAGCAGTTGAACGAATATTTGTTCCAAATTGTTCTGCTCCAACTGTTACAAACATTGCCCAATAACCTGTTCCAAGTCCAAGCCATGCGCAATAAAAATAGTAGGTTGATGCACTTTTGTAGGGATAAAACAACATTAATAAAACGCCAATTAAGGTAAAAAGCATCATCCAAAAAATAGCTTTTTTACGTGATTTTAAATAATGACTTATAAATCCGCTAGCTAAATCTCCGACGGAAATTCCTATGTACGCCCACATGATTGCATTTCCGGGTTTTATTTCTTCAGAAAGGTTTAAAACTTCTCCAAATTGATTTCCTAACATAGCTAAAATACCGATGCAAAACCAAGTTGGTAAACCAATTCCAATGCATTTTAAATAGCGAATAAATCGATCCCAATTGTTGAAAAACATCAAAAAACTTCCTTTTTTAATCGATTTATCCTTCACAATTTCTTTGTAAATTCCTGATTCGATTACGCCAACTCTCAATAAAAGCAAGCACAATCCCATTGCACCACCAATCCAATAAGCAATTGTCCAGTCTCCTGCTAATTCAACTGTGAAATTTGCAACAACTGCTCCAAAAAGTCCAAATCCAGCAACGATCGAAGTTCCAATTGCTCTTAATTCTTTAGGCAATGATTCTGAAACGAGTGTAATTCCAGCACCGAGTTCTCCTGCTAAGCCAACACCTGCAATGAAACGCAATAAAATATAGGCATTTCCTTTGTCCATAAAATCGATATGTGGCAAAAATCCACAAGCAATGTTTGCAAATGAATATAGAATTATCGATCCAAAAAGTACAGAAAGTCTTCCTTTTTTATCACCCAAAACTCCCCACAAAACTCCCCCGATTAAAAGACCAATCATTTGCCAGTTAAGAATAGAAACTCCAACGGTGTCAGGATTTAAGCCTAAATCTTGTAAACTTGGAACACGTACTATTCCAAATAAAAGTAAATCGTAAATATCTACAAAATAACCTAATGAAGCAATAACGACAGGTAAACTAAATAGTTTTAGTAAATTTTCTTTTTTTCTTAACATATCTTTAACGTGAAAAGGTTAAATAATTTTGGTATATTTGTCTTTAAAATAAAACAAAACCATGATTAAATTAAACAAAACAATTTTAATTTTAGCATTTATTTCGTTTGCAAATGTAATCGGATTTTCCCAAACTTATAATATTGGTTTCTATAATGTTGAAAATTTATTTGACACAATTGATGATCCTAAAAAAGACGATGCTGAATTTCTACCAAATGGAAAATATGAATGGACTTCAAAACGTTTTGACGAAAAAATCCAACACATTAATAAAGTAATGGATGAAATGGGACCAATTTTGGTTCTTGGAATGTGTGAAATTGAGAATAAAGAAGTTATATATAATGTTTTAGATAAATCAATTTACAAAAATACACATGGAGTTGTACATTATGATTCTCCTGACGAAAGAGGAATTGATGTTGGAATGATTTACGACAGTACAAAATTAAAATTACTCAAATCAGGAAATATTCGTTTTACTTTACCTGGAAAGGAAAAACCTTCATCAAGAGACATTGTTTGGGGTAAATTTTTGAGTAAAAAAGACACTTTATTTGTGATGATAAATCACTGGCCAAGTAGGAGAGGAGGAGCTGATGATTCTGAGAAAAATAGAATTGAAGCAGCAAAAAACGCAAGACATTTCATCGATTCTTTGGAAGTGAAAAATCCGAAGTATAAATTGGTTTTAATGGGAGATTTAAACGATTATCCTGAAAATGTTGCTCCAAAAATGGTTGCTGAAAAATTAGTTGAAATGATTTGCAAGGAATCTGGAGAATTTGGCGGTTCGTATTTACATGATGGAGAATGGAATGTCTTAGATCACATCATGGCTTCACCAGGATTACGAGGAAAAAAAGGTTTGAAAACAACAATTGGTTCTGGGAAAATACTTTCTCCAGCATTTTTAATTGAAGAATATAAAGGAAAAAAGCAGCCATTTAGAACGTATGTTGGAGCAAATAAATATTTGGGAGGATATTCAGATCATTTGCCGGTATTGATTCAGGTGAAGCTTTAAAAGAGTTATGAATTTTGAATGATGAGTTATGAATGCCTTAATTCAAATTCAATATTTTTTTGACTAGGAAATTATGCTAATCAATTGCGAGTCTGTATTCTTGAAACAAAAATAGTATTATCCTACATTATGAACTTTATTTAAAATCAACAAAAATGGGTAAATCGTTGAAGTTAATCTTTAGTTTGGCTTTATGTTTTGTAAATTTATTTTTAAATGCTCAATCGGATAAAGAAATATTGGAAAAGTCAGTTGATAATTTTAGGACTATATATCCAAAATTTGATTCAATTATAAAAAATTTTGATATTAAAAAGACAATTCAATTGCAATTAAATTCAGTTCAAAAAATTTATTATTTTAATAATGAAAATCATAACTTGTCATTTCTTGATAGTTTAGGGTCAACTCATAAAACAATTATTTTAATTAATAATAAATGGTTAGATAGTGTAGGTGTAAATTTAGATTTTTTACATTCACAAGAATTAAATGTAAAATTTAATGGATGTATTATATATAAGTTTTCTAAAAGAAATACAATTAACTGGGTTATTTTTGAAAATTCAAAGATAAGTCAAGAGGTATTTGGTGCTGATTCAAATATCAAAGACTTTAAGTTTCCAAAATTCTATAATGTTATTATTCAAGGTAAAAGATTTTCAATAAATTCGTCGTTTAAAGGAGTTATTGAATATTTTTATAATGATAATATAAATTTTGAAAAGGATACAAGAGAATCATTTTTATTTCAAATTAAGTATAATTTATCACCATTTAAAAAGGAGTTTTCATATTTTCAAATAGGAAATAAGAGCTTACAAATTGTAAATCGAAAATTTAAAATACTAAATTACCGAGTATTTAATGGAGATAAATTGACAAAACTAAAGCCAAAAAAAGATTATGAAATGTTAATTAGTTCCAAATAACTCCATTTTTCAGAACAATTTTATAGAATAAATATTACATCTTCAAGCAGTGATGGAGTTCCAACTCCATTTGCCAATTAATCTTTTATCTACATTGCTTTAATATTTTAATTGCTAAAAATTAATTCAATTTTATTTTATCTTCAATTTTAATTTTTAAAGCATCATTTACTTTTTCATTCGTTAAGGCCAAATCAAGTACTTGACGCATATTTGTGACGTAATGAAAAGTTAATCCTTTCAAATAATCTGCTTTTATATCTTCAATATCCTTTTTGTTTTTCTCACACAAAATAATTTCTTTAATAGAAGCTCTTTTTGCTGCTAGAATTTTTTCTTTTATTCCACCAACTGGTAAAACATCTCCACGAAGTGTTATTTCGCCCGTCATGGCTAAGTTTTTCTTCACTTTTCGTTGAGTAAATAAGGAAGCCAAAGAAGTTAGCATCGTGATTCCAGCACTTGGTCCATCTTTTGGAGTTGCACCTTCTGGAACG
The DNA here is from genome assembly GCA_945870115.1 of Chitinophaga pinensis. GTDB lineage: Bacteria > Bacteroidota > Bacteroidia > Flavobacteriales_D > Crocinitomicaceae > M2408. The sequence goes on from CAMBRH010000087.1 coordinate 7,463, forward strand.
TGAACATGAACATTGTAATTGTCGAAAACTTCTTGTTCCAAACCAATCCAATGACTGTGAGCTTTCAAGAATTCTAAAGCAATTATTGCCGATTCTTTCATCACATCACCTAAATTTCCAGTCAAAGTCAATTTTCCTTTTCCTTTCGTAATAGATGATTCTATGAATAAAATATCTCCGCCAACACTTGTCCAAGCTAAACCTGTAACAACTCCAGCGATATCATTATTTAAATATTTTGTTTTTGGCCTTCCAATTCCTAAAATTGATTCCAAATCAGAAATTTGAACTTTTACATCAAATTTTTCTTCCATAGCAATTTGTCTTGCTCGGTTTCTAACCAATTTTGCAATCATTTTATCTAATCCACGAACTCCAGATTCACTTGTGTAATTTTCAATTACTCTTTCTATTGTGGATTTATCGATATTAATATCTTTTTTCTTAATTCCATGTGCTTCAATTTGTTTAGGAACTAAATGATTTTTCGCAATTTCAATTTTTTCTTCAATTGTATAGCCATTCACCTCAATAATTTCCATTCTATCTCGCAAAGGTCCTTGAATTGTTGAAAGCGAATTTGCCGTTGCAATGAACATTACTTTCGATAAATCAAATTCTGTTTCAATATAATTATCGTAAAATTCCTTGTTTTGCTCAGGATCCATTACTTCAAGTAGGGCAGAAGATGGATCGCCATGGTTACTTTTACCTAATTTATCGATTTCATCCAAAACAAAAACAGGATTTGCTTTTTCTGCTTTCTTAATGTTTTGAATAATTCTACCCGGCATTGCTCCGATGTATGTTTTTCTGTGACCTCGAATTTCAGATTCATCGTGAACACCTCCAAGCGACATACGGACATATTTTCTGCCTAAAGCATCTGCAATTGATTTCCCCAAAGAAGTTTTTCCAACTCCTGGAGGTCCGTAAAAACACAAAATTGGTGATTTCATGTTGTTTTTTAATTTCAGAACTGCAAGGTATTCTAAAATACGTTTTTTTACATCTTCTAAACCAAAATGATCACGATTTAAGATTTTTTCAGCCTTCTTCAAGTCTAAAACATCCTTAGAATATTCTCCCCAAGGTAAATCTAACAACATTTCTAAATAATTCAACTGTACAGTATATTCTGCGCTTTGTTGATTCATTCTTTTTAATTTAGTTAATTCTTTTGTGAAGATTTTTTCAACTTTTGGTTCCCATTTTTTCTTTTTTGCACGAACTGACATTTCATCAATTTCTTGTGCATGAGAATTATCGCCTAATTCTTCTTGAATTTGTTTAATTTGTTGATTTAAGAAATAATCCCTTTGTTGTTTGTCTAAATCTTTTTTAACTTTTGATTGAATTTCGTTTTGCATTTGCAACATTTGCGTTTCCTCATTCAAATGTTCTAAAATTTTGAATGCTTTTCTTCGCATATCCAATTCCTGCAAAATTTCTTGCTTTTTGGACATGTCCGCATTCATATTTGAGGCAATAAAATTGATCAAAAACGTAGGACTATCAATGTTTCCAATTGCAAAAGATGCTTCAGAAGGAATGTTTGGACTATCGCGAATAATTTGCAACGCTTGATCTTTAATTGTCTTAAAAATCGCGCCCATTTCTTTGGAAGTCTTATCATACTTATTTTCAGGGAAATACTTAACTTTTGCCTTTAAATATGGTTCATCTTGAATTGATTCAACTAATTCAAAACGTCTTTTTCCTTGTATAATTGCAGTTGTGCTTCCATCAGGCATTTTAAGCATTCTGATGATTTGTGCCACAGTTCCTATGGAATGTAAATCCTTGAAATCTGGAGATTCTTCATCCTGATTTTTTTGTGAAACAACACCAATTATTTTTGTTCCTTTGTTGGCATCTTGTATTAATTTAATTGATTTATCTCTACCAACTGTGATAGGAATTACAACACCAGGAAATAAAACATTGTTTCTTAATGGTAAAATTGCTAATTCTTCAGGGAATTCCTGATTATTCATTTGTTCTTCTTCTTCAACTGTAATAAGTGGAATAAATTCCGCATCAGAATCCATGTTGTCAGAAAATTCAAATAATTCGTTTTCAAAAAAATCGTTCATATATTAAAGTGTCAATTTGTCAGTTTATTGTATTTTTCAATTTAGCTTAAAGTTTGATGATTTCAATTCTTTTAAGCAGATGTTAGTATTTCAATATATGTGCCAAGTTAATTTATGTGTTTTTTTGTCAGATTTAAAACAAAACAGCACTTTTATAGTTTGAAATCTAAACATTATTCGTAAATTTATGTTTTAATAAGTACTAAATAAATTTTAATGAAAGAAGATTTTGTAAATCCAATAGATCCAGATAAAATTACCTTGAATCCGCACTCGATTGAATATGCACATACGGTTGGAAGTGCCTTGATAAAGCCTGAGGATCAAGGGAAATTAAAAGGACGCGCTTTGACTTCAATGGAATTTCAAACAGATATGCAATTGGGTCAGATTTATGAACAAATGCAATTATTGGCTGAACAAGCAAAAAAGATTCAAGATAGGAAATCTATTTCTGAGAAAATTTATTTAGCTGAAATGCGTTTTGAACCAATAATCAATCACATTTATCATTTATATCAAAAAGAAGATTTAACTTATTTACTTTCATTAATCGGGAAAAATGAATGGGGTAGAAGTAAAAAAAGTTTTGAATTTGTCGCAACAGTTCGACTTCTTGCAGATCATACTTGGGATATTTTAGATAAATCGGAAGAAATCGAAATCTGAGTTTTTTTGTTAAATTTGCAATATAAATTTAATTTTAGAAGCATGAAAAATTCAATATTTTACCTGATAGCTGCTGTTTTCGGACTTTTTTCTTGTTCCGCAACACATGAAATTTCTTTCAATAAAGATTGGTCAGGTAGTATTTCAACTGTTGTTGATTACACACAAATGACAGCAATGATGGGTGAAAATTCTACTTCGATGTCTGAGGATTCTTCGAATGTTGCAAAAATGGAAAAATTATCGAAACTAAAAGGCTTAAGTAATTTCAAAACTGATAAAACAGACAATAATTTCGTAAAAGTTTCTTATGATTTCAAAGATATTGAAAGTTTGAATTTATCAAGTAATATCATGTTTAATGATGTAGAATTTATTAAAGATGAATACTTTAAATTAAAATCACCAAAAGAATTAGAAATTATTTTCCCAAATCAAAGCATGGAAGAAGCAGGAGATGATATGTCAATGTTTGAACAATTTGGTTTGACTTTAATTATTAACATGAAAAGAAAAATCAAAAATGTTACTTCGAATTGTAATTCTGCTAAAACAGAAGGAAATAAAGTTACGATTACAACCTCTTTGATGGAATTAATGGATGCAAATAAATGTCATTCAACGATAATTAAAGTGAAATAAGATTTAATTAATGGAATTTTTAATTATAATTTTTTGTTTAATTGCTTTTTCACCAGGAGTCTTTTTTTTGAATTTGTTTATTTTTAAGAAATTATTTACAAAATTAAAATTTAAAAATAGTACAATTTATTGGATTACATTTAGTTTGATTTTTATTATACTAATGATTTTGTTTTATTTCGTTTTGGTTGTAACTGTTCCTAAATCTAATTCAGTTTGTTGAAATTTCTTCGCTTTTTACTTTTTCCAATCTCCATTTTTTATTGGCTGATAACAAGTTTGCGTAATTTTTGTTACGATAAAGGAATCTTCAAAACCTATATTATCCCCATAAAATCAATTTGCATTGGAAATTTAAGTTTAGGAGGAACTGGAAAATCGCCCTTAACAGCCTATTTAACTGAAAATTTACTTCCTGAGAATAAAATTCAAATTTTAAGTCGCGGCTACGGAAGGAAAACAAAAGGCTTTTTACATTTAGATGAAAACTCAAACACAGATTTAGTAGGCGATGAACCTTTGATGTATTTCAAACGATTTTCTAAAAAAAGTGAAAATAATTTCGGAGTAAATGTTTGCGAATCTCGAACTTTTGGTGTTCAAAAAATCATTTCAGATTTTAATCCAGATTTAATTTTATTAGACGATGCTTTTCAACACAGAAAAGTAAAAGCAGGATTTTCAATACTGTTAACTGATTATTCAAAACTTTTCTCAGACGATTTTATTGTTCCAGTTGGGACGTTGAGAGAATCTTCTCAAGGAAAAAATAGAGCTGATTTAATTGTTGTAAGTAAATCTCCGAAAGATTTAAATGCAATCAAAAAATCTGAAATAATAGATAAATTAAAATTTAAATCTGAGAACATATTTTTTTCATCTATAAGTTATACAAATTTAATCTCATTTTCTGAAAGAAAAATTACTGATTTTAAGAATGTACTTTTGGTAACAGGAATAGCTAATCCAAAGCCTTTAGAAGATTTTTTGAAGCAAAAATATGAAGTTGAAACAATGCGGTTTTCAGACCATCATAATTTTTCTGTAGAAGATGTCTTGAAAATTAACAAAAAATTTGATACTTTTGCAGTTGATAAAAAAATCATCGTTACAAGTGAAAAAGATTATATGAGGTTAGTTGCGCCTGAATT
>CAMBRH010000088.1 GCA_945870115.1 Chitinophaga pinensis
CAATTAGTTTTAATTTCTATATTTGTAAAAAATAAAATAGCACCAAAGATGAGTAAAATTTTAATTATAGACGACGAACGCAGTATTAGAAGAGCATTAAGAGAAATTCTTGAATTTGAAGATTATGAAGTTCATGAAGCTGAAAACGGTAAAGAAGGTTTGGATAAAATTAAAAATACTGCTTTTGATTTAATTTTTTGTGATATAAAAATGCCTGAAATGGATGGAATGGAAGTTTTGGAAGGTGCTATTTTAGCCAAAAACGAAGCTCCAATTATCATGATAAGTGGGCATGGAAATATTGAAACTGCTGTTGAATCAATTAAAAAAGGTGCTTTTGATTTCATTGAAAAACCATTGGATTTAAACAGAATTTTAGTTACAATTCGTAACGCAAAAGAAAAAACGCAACTTGTTGAAGAAAAAAATATCTTAAAAACAGTTGTGAGAAAATTCAAAGGTTCATCCATTATTGGAGAAACTGTAGGAATTATCAAGATAAAAGAAATGATTGAGAAAGTTGCACCTTCTGATGCGCGTGTTTTGATTACTGGAGGAAATGGTACTGGTAAAGAATTAGTGGCTAGATCATTACATGACAATTCAAACAGAAAAAAAATGCAATTTATTGAAGTAAATTGTGCTGCGATTCCTTCTGAGTTAATTGAAAGTGAATTATTTGGTCATGAAAAGGGAGCTTTTACTTCGGCAGTGAAAGACAAAAAAGGTAAATTTGAATTGGCTTCTGGTGGAACATTATTTTTAGATGAAATTGGGGATATGAGTTCTTCTGCTCAAGCAAAAGTTTTACGAGCTTTGCAAGAAAATTGCATTCAACGTGTTGGAGGAGAAAGAGATATAAAAGTTGATTGTAGAATAGTTGCTGCAACAAATAAAGATTTAAGAAAAGAAATTGAAGAAGGTCGTTTTAGAGAAGATTTATATCATCGTTTGGCTGTAATTCCCCTTCATGTTCCGTCTCTGAATGAAAGAAAAGATGATATTCCATTGTTAGCTGAGCATTTTTTAACTATGGTTTGCGCTGAACAAGGAATTCCTAGAAAATCTTTTAACATTGAGGCAGTAAAAGAATTGAAGAAAATCGACTGGACTGGAAACATCCGAGAACTAAGAAATGTAGTAGAAAGATTGGTTATTTTATGTGATTCTGAAATTAAAGGTGATGAAGTTAAAATGTATGCAAACAAATAGCATAAGTTTTTTTATTGGAATAGAGGGACGATTTAGGTCAATTAAATATTGTCCTATAAATAAAGTAAGAATTTCAAATTCATGCGAAAAAACTTTAATGGCTTGCTCCTTTAAAAATTTTAAAAATATGTAAAACTGCTGGGAAAATTGCGTCCATTGATTCCCGTGCTCCTTTTGTTGAACCGGGAAGGGCTATAATTAAGGTTTTCCCCTTCACTCCTACCACAGACCTTGATAACATTGATAATGGTGTTCGATCTTGACCATAAGAACGAATTGCTTCTTCAATTCCAGGAATTCTCCTATCCAAAAGCGGAATAATTGATTCTGGAGTTACATCTCGAACTGATAAACCTGTACCGCCTGTAAAAATCAATAAATCAGTTTCTAAATCAACATGTTTATTTACAACTAATTGAATGTCTTCTTTTTCATCTGGAATGATTAAATAATCACAAATAGTCAATTTAGATAATTCTAATTTTTCAATTATTTTTTTTCCTGCAAAATCTTCCTTTTGACCTTCGTTAATTGAATCTGAACAAACAATTACTGCAGCTTTTAAATTTGAATCTAAGTATCTATCTTTCCAATCAGATTTTCCACCGTGCTTTTCAATTAACTTTATGTTATTGATTTCTATGCCTTTATCAATAGGCTTTAACATGTCGTAAAGAGTCAATGCAATCACACTAGCTCCGTGCATTGCTTCAACCTCTACCCCTGTTTTATAAATTGTTTTTACCTCAATTTTAATAATAATATTTAAACCTTCAATGGTATAACTGACTGAAGTATATTCAATTGGTAGCGGATGACAATCTGGAATACTATTAGAAGTATTTTTGACAGCAAATAATCCTGCAGTTTTTGCCATTTCAAAAACATTTCCTTTTGGGACCAAATTATTTTCGATCGCAAAAATTGTATCAGCTTTACTTACAGTCACAATCGCTTGTGCTATTGCAGTTCTTAGTGTATTGCTTTTATGCGTAATATCAACCATTAAAATATTTTTTCAGTTGTTAACTTTCCAAGTATGTGAATTATCAGCAAAAATTTCTTTCCCAAAAATTGGAACTTTTAGTTTGATTTCTTCTACTAAAAATTCAATTGCTTGCTGCGCCGTTTTACGATGTTTAGATGATACAAAAACAAACAAACAAATTTCGCCAGCTTTCACAACCCCAATACTGTGATAAATGTGCATGCAAATTAAATCAAATTTTGAAAAGGCTTCTTCGCGTATTTTGTCAAATTCTGAATTTGCCATTTCTTCGTAAGAAGAATATTCAATCGCTTGAACTTCTTTTTCGCCCAAAATATCAGCGCGAACTTGACCAAGAAAAATTTGATGAGCACCAATATTTTTTTTATGTTGATGTTTTGCAATTGATTCACCAATAAAAACTGATGAAATTGCTCCAATTTTAAAACAATTTTTTATTTCTTTTCTTTCCATGATTCAATAAATTCTTCACTAATTCCCTCATTTAAATTAATTAAATTTTCAAAATTGTCAAGTTTTTTTAAAAGATTAATTGCATTTTTACTTCTAATTCCGGATTGACAAAAAACGATAACTTTTTGATTTTTAGGAATTTTATTAAAATCTAATTCTATTTTACTTAGAGAAATTCTTATTAAATTTTCAGTTTCAAAAATAGGTATTTCTCCGATTTCTCGAACGTCTAAAAATAAAATTTCCTGCTTGATTATTTTTTCTACTTCAAGTAATTCTTGTTTTGAAATTTCGTAATGTTGAATTTTAGTTGAAAGTTGCAACTTGAAAAGTAAATCATAATTGATTGCACTATTTCTTTTAAAATCTATAAATTGATTATGATTGGTTTTAGCATTATAAATCATCAATTTTCCTGATAAAATATTATTTTGCTCGGTAATTATTTTCACAACTTCGTTTGCCTGAAAACCTCCAATAATCCCTGGTAAAACACCAATAACTCCTGATAATGAACAATTTGTTAAAGATTCTTTCACAGGCATTTCAGGAAATAAACAACGATAAGTTGGTCCATTTTTGAAATTAAAAACTGAAACTTGTCCTTCAAATTTATAAATTGAACCGTAAATTAAAATTTTATTTAAAAAAACCGTTGCATCATTTACCAAAAAACGTGTTTCATAATTATCGCTACAATCAACAATAATTTCGTACTTTTCCATGATTTTAAGCGCATTATCAATTTCAAATCTTATAGAAAAAACCTCTATTGAAATGAAAGGATTTAATTTTTCTAATTTTATTTTTGCAATTTCAGCTTTTGATTTTCCGATTTCCTCAAAAGAATAAAGTGTTTGTCGGTGTAAATTAGAAATTTCAATAATGTCATGGTCAACAATTCCAATATTTCCGACTCCAGCAGCTGTTAAATAAGTCAAGACAGGACAGCCCAAACCTCCAGCGCCAATTACTAAAACTTTGGCTTTTTTTAATTTCTCTTGACCAGCGAGTCCAATGTCTTCGAGTAAAATTTGCCTTGAATAATATTTTAATTCTAAATCACTTAACATTTTTAAAAAATTATCCTCCTGCGAAAGGTGGTAAAATTGCAATTTCTTTTATTTGAGATTGATTTTCTGTATCAATTTTATTTGTTAAAACTCCATCAACAGCCGTTTTAAATGTCATTTCAGTTAGTTGAATATGTCTTTTTTTGAATGATAATTCTAAATTAGATTTATCAAAAATATCAGTTTCAATAACAATTTCCTCAGAATCAAAAGCTAATTTTTCTGCAATCAATCCAAAATATATTACTTTACACTTCATACTTAATCTATTAATTCAAATAATATACTTCAACTAATTCATTTTTAAGCCAATTGGTTTTGTTTTCTGCTAAAAAAATCAAACAGTCTGCTTCAACAAAAGAACTCAACATTGCGGAACTTTGAGCTGTCAAAATACTTACAGAATGATTATCCGCTAAACCTTTTAGAAAGAAACTTAAATTTGGTGTTTTTTGAAAATCATTCGAAAGTCTCAATTTACCTTTTCTTAGAAAAGCTTTTTTCCTACCAACCATTTTTTCCAAAATCGGCAAAACATACATGTAAAAAGTTGTTAAAACTGCCGCTGGATTTCCTGGTAAAGCAAAAATAATTTTTTCCTCCTTTTTTCCTAAAAATAAAGGCTTACCGGGTTTTTGTTTTACTTTATAAAAAACTTCTTCAACTTGGATATCATTAAGTATTTTACCTACAAAATCATAGTCACCAACTGATATTCCACCTGTCATAATGATTAAATCACTTTTTTCAATTGCGTGTTCGATTTCAAAACGAATTTTGTCATATGAATCTTCCACTATAATTACTTCAGCTTCAAAGCTATAAGTTGAAAGTGCTGCCAAAAGCGTATTTGTATTGGATTCAAAAATTTGTCCAATTGTTAAATCATTTCCTGATTTTACAAGTTCATTTCCAGTTGCAATTATTGTGATTTTTGGTTTTTTATAAACTTTTACAGAAGAAAATCCAAGCATTGAAATAAAACCAATTACTCCTGGAGTTAAAAGTGTATCCTTAAAAACTGCGATTTGATCTTTTTTAATTTGTTCTCCCAAAAGTCGGATGTTCTCCCCTATTTGTGGATTTTTTATAATTTTGATTTTATCAAAAATTCTCCTAACATCTTCTTGTTTTACGATAGAATTCGCTCCTTTTGGAAGCATAGATCCTGTGAAAATTCGATAAGCTGCTCCTTTAGTTAATGTAAGATTTTCGGCTGAATCTCCTGCTTTAATTTCACCAATAACTGTAAATTCCGTTAAATTGTCATCTAAATTAATTGCGTAACCATCCATTGCAGATTGATTAAAAGAAGGCAAATTAATAGGCGAAAAAATAGTCTCAGCAAGAACATAATTAACTGATTTACTTATTTCTAAATCAATTATTTGTGTATTTATTTCAAGTTCTGAAATTCTTTTTAAAGCTTCTGCTACGCTAATCATTTTTACTTTCTAATTTTAATCAACCACCAATTACTGTCATCGATCTATTTTTATTTTTTTTCACCGAATCGTTGCTGAATTCCTCTAAACCTCCACGTTCTTTGTATTTGGAATGAATTGAATTTAAAATTAATTCTTCTATTTCTTCCCCTTTTCTAAAGGAAGTCAACAAATCTGTTTCTGTTTGAGAAAACAAACAATTTTTTATTTTTCCGTCGGCTGTCAAACGAATTCGATTGCAAGTAGAACAAAATGGATTCGTTACTGAACTTATTATTCCAAATGTCGCGGTAGAATTTATAATTTTATAATTTCTTGCAGTATCATTTTTTGCATCTTCTATTTTTAGAATGTTCTCGATTCCATAATAATATGAAATTGCTTTCATAATTTCTTTGAACGAGACATTTTGCTCTAAATTCCAATTATTTCCGTCAAAAGGCATAAACTCAATAAATTGAATGTGAGTATTTTTAGTATTCGCCCATTCTAAAAAATCTACAATTTCATTTTCATTTGTACCTTTTATTAAAACAACATTTATTTTAATATGAAATTCGTTTAATATAAGCAAATCAATATTTTCCATGATTTTACCGAAATATTTTCTTCGAGAAATCGCATTAAAAACGTCTGATTTCAGTGAATCTAAGCTAACATTTATTTTTTTAACATTTGCCTCCTTTAAAACATCAATATATTTGTCAATCAGGATTGCGTTTGTTGTTAAAGCTATTTCTACCGGTAATTCGGCTAATTTTCGGATTAAATTTTCAAAACCTTTTTTCACAAGTGGTTCACCGCCAGTTAATCTGATTTTTTTAACTCCTAATTTCACAAAAACTTTTGCAATAGAAATCAACTCTTCAGTGCTCATGAATTCAGCCTTATCGCGTAGCGGAATTCCTTCTTCTGGCATGCAATAAGTACATCTTAAATTACATCTTTCTGTTAACGAAATCCGTAAATAATCATGAACACGACCAAAGCGATCTATTATTTTTTGTTCTTGATTGGTCATTAATTATAATCTTATTGATTTGTTATTGAAAGATTGTAAAGTTAGTGTAAATGTTTGAAGTTTGCAATTGGAAATTAAACTCACTCAAACAATCCCATTTGTGGGGAAACGAGCGATGTCCAAATTGTATTCGGATTAATTATAAGTTTTCCTTCATTTAACCATGCTTTTTCATTTTTTAAAATCGCTACAAACCCCTCGTAAGTTACCGCCGTAAAACTTTCAATTATTTTTCCAGTTTCAGGATTCTGACAACTGTTCCAAAGTCCAGCCAAGGAAAAAATTACTTCATTTTCAACTTTAATCAGATTTTTTTCTCTGACTTTACCTTTGTGTTCCCACTCAAACAGGCCTGTTACAGGAATTATACAACGCTGAGAAGTATAATTTTTGAATGACGGTTTTTCTCTTAAACTTTCAAATTTCGCATTTAAAGTATTGTTTTGAATCTTTAAATTTTTCGCCCAATTAGGAACTAAACCCCATGAGAATAATTGTATTTCTTCCTGATTATTATTCGTTATTATTGGACATAAAGGATGGTCAAAACCGTTAACAAAAGAATTGATTTTAAATTCATTCTCTTTAGGGAATGAAACATTAAATTGCTCTTTCATTTCCTTAGGACTTGCTTTATGTTCTGTGTGGTAGCACATTTATTAATACTTTAATTTATTTTTTTTATCTATTTCCAATTGCAAATTACGAAACATTTCAGAAATATTCAAAACCCCCAATTCATTTAACTTAAATTCTTCTCTGTTGTCCTTGATTAATGCAAGCATTTCATCAATATCAAACTTTGTTATATACTGAAATGTATCCTTATTTAATGGTATAAAAACCAAAACATCTATGCTGATTAGGAAAAAAGCTGAGATTTTTTTTAATACATCGATTGATGGTTGCGCATTTCCATTTTCATAACTGTTAATTTGATTTCTCGTAAGGAGTAATTTATCGGCAAGCTGATTTTGAGAAAGCTTTTGCTTCGCTCGTAAATACTTTATATTTTCCGACACTAAATACATTTGATTAAATTCTAATCATCAAAAGTATTAAAAATTAATCAAACAAACGTATCATTGCAGAAATATTTTTACACAAATTTTCGAAAGATGGACAGAACGATTGTACACATGGATTTAGATACTTTTTTTGTTTCATGCGAGCGCTTAATTAATTCCGAATTAAATGGTTTACCATTAATTATTGGAGGAGCTTCCGATCGAGGCGTGGTGGCATCATGTTCGTATGAAGCGCGTGTTTTTGGCGTCCGTTCAGCAATGCCCATGAAACATGCTTTGCGTTTGTGTCCGCAAGCAAAAGTTGTAAAGGGAGATATGGAATTATATTCAAAACAATCAAAATTAGTTACAGAAGTAATTGAAGAACAGGCTCCCGTAATGGAAAAAGCAAGTGTTGATGAATTTTATTTGGACATTTCAGGAATGGATAAATTTTTCGGCTGTTCCAAATGGACAAACGAATTGATTCAAAAAGTAATGAAAGAAACAGGATTGCCAATGAGTTTCGGTTTGTCTGTTAATAAAACAGTCTCAAAAATGGCTACAACTGAGGGAAAACCTTTAGGGAAAATTGAAGTGAATAAAGCCTTTATAAAACCGTTTTTAAATCCATTGTCTATCAAGAAAATACCAATGCTTGGAACGGTAACTTTTCAATTATTATCACGCATTGGAATACGAAAGATTGAAACACTTTCAGAAATGCCTGTCGAAATGCTTTTAAGTTTATTAGGGAAAAACGGAAAAGAACTTTGGAAAAAAGCAAATGGCATTGACGATACTCCCGTTGAGCCATATACAGAACGAAAATCGATTTCTACGGAACACACTTTTGAGCAAGATACGATTGACATCATTAGAATAAAAGGAATTCTTGTCGGAATGGTCGAAAAACTTGGTTTTCAATTGCGAAATGAGCAATGGTTAACTTCTATTGTCACCGTGAAAATTAGGTATGCAAATTTTGACACAGAAACAAAACAATCAAAAATTTCATTCACATCATGCGATCATATTTTGATTGAAAAAGTGAATGCTTTGTTTGATGCCTTGTTTCAAAGAAGGATGCGCTTACGCTTAATTGGCATCAGGATGAGCGGTTTGGTTCATGGTAGTTATCAAATAAATTTATTTGAAGATACGACAGAACAAATTCAATTATACGAAGCAATTGATAAAATCAAAAAACGCTTTGGAGAAAAATCAATTCAACGAAGTGTTGGCTTGGAATTTAATCGAGGAAAAAATAAGTAATGTATTTAAATTGTCACTCATATCATAGTTTACGCTACGGCACAATACCAACAGAGGAATTAGTCTTATTAGCAAAAGAATGCGGCGTAAAAACACTTGCTTTGACGGATATTAATGCCAGCGCTGGAATTTTCGATTTCGTAAAAGCGTGTAAAAAAGTTGATATTAAACCGATTGTTGGAATTGAGTTTCGCAAAAAACAAAAATTACTTTACATTGCTTTGGCGAAAAATATAGATGGCTTTGCTGAAATGTGCAACTATCTTTCAGAACATAATATTCAAAAAAAAGAGCTACCCGAATTTTCTCCACAATTTAAAAATGTAAAAATCATCTATCCCTTAAATCATGTTGCTGAAAATTTAAGAGAATTTGAATATATTGGAATTAGACAGGAAGAATTGCCTCTACTCTATCAAAGTAAATGGAAAAATCTAATTTATAAAATGGTGATTTTACAAACTGTTACTTTTCGCTTGAAACGAGAATATAATCTTCATAAAATTTTAAGAGCCGTTGAATTAAATGTCTTACTTTCAAAACTAAATGAAAGTGATTATTGCTCTATAAATGATAAAATGATAGAACAAAAAACGTTAATCAATCAATTCAAGGAATATCCTCAAATAATTAAAAACACAGAAAATATTATTGAGAATTGTAATTTCGAATTTGATTTTAACGTACACCGAAATAAGAAATTCTACACAAAAAGTAGAGAAAGCGACAGGTTACTTCTCAGAAGTTTAGCTTACGAAGGTTTAGTAAGAAGGTATGATAAACAAAATAAAGAAGCATTAAAACGAGTTGAAAAAGAATTGAAAGTAATAGATAATTTAGGATTTTCTTCCTATTTTTTAATTACTTGGGACATCATAAGCTATAGCAATAGCAGAGGTTTTTTACATATCGGAAGAGGAAGTGGAGCGAATAGTATCGTTAGTTATTGCTTGGGAATCACGAATTGTTGTCCGATTGAATTGAATCTATACTTCGAACGTTTTTTAAATGAAAGCCGTTCTAGTCCGCCAGATTTTGATATTGATTGGTCTTGGACTGATCGAGACGATATTTTAAATTACATTTTCAAACGCTTTGACACCAAGCATGTAGCGTTTTGTGGAACAACTGTTGAGTTTAAATACCGCTCTATTATTAGGGAATTGGGTAAGGTCTTTGGTTTGCCGAAAGAAGAAATGGATATCTTGGTAAAGACGGCAAAAGTTAGCCATGACTCCAATTCTATTGTGAAATTAGTGCACAAATATGGTCTAATGATTGAAAAATATCCAAATCAACGCAGTATGCATTCATGCGGAATTTTAATCTCCGAAGAACCGATTAGCAATTTTATGGTTTTAGAGATGCTACCCAAAGGTTTTGCAACTGCACAAATAAATATGCATGTAGCTGAAGATATTGGCTTTGAGAAATTTGATATTTTGAGTCAGCGGGGAATTGGGCATATAAATGATTGTGTTCAATTAATTGAAAAAAATCAAGGATTGAAAGTCGATATTCGAGATGTTTCGATTTCAAAAGACGAAAAAAGGTCTAATAAAAACTTAAAGCAGGGAAAAACAATAGGTTGCTTTTATATTGAAAGTCCTGCGATGAGAGGTTTATTGAGAAGAATGCAATGTGATAATTACCGAGATTTAGTTGCCGCCTCTTCCGTCATTCGTCCTGGTGTGGCACAAAGCGGAATGATGGATGAATACGTTTTTAGGCATAACAACCCTGACAAATTTGAATATTTTCATCCAGTATTCGAAGAGCATCTAGGCGAAACTTATGGTGTAATGGTGTTTCAAGAAGATGTGATAAAAATTGCACATCATTTTGCAGGCTTAGATTTAGCAAAAGCAGATATTTTAAGGCGAGCCATGAGTGGTAAAACGCGTTCTGTAAAAGAATTAGACAAAGTCAAGGAGGCGTATTTTGAAAACTGTAAACTAAAAGGATATTCCGAACAATTGGCAAATGAAGTTTATAGACAAATAGAATCCTTTGCTGGGTATTCTTTTTGTAAAGCACATTCAGCGTCTTATGCAGTTGAAAGTTATCAAAGTTTATACTTGAAGACCTATTTTCCTATAGAATTTATGGTTTCCGTAATCATGAATGAGGGTGGATTTTATCGACTAGAAGTGTACGTACATGAAGCAAAAATGGCTGGTGCGAACATCTTAAACCCTTGTGTAAATCAGAGTGAATACATGACTACATTGTTTGGGAAAGACATTTATTTAGGCTTTCGAAACTTACAAAACTTAGAAGAGCGTATTGGGAGATTAATTTCTGAAGAACGAAAGTGTAATGGAGATTTTACATCCTTAGAAGATTTTATAAATCGTATTCCAATTGGAATTGAGAACTTACAAGTCTTAATTTACATTGGTGCTTTTCGTTTTACAGGGAAGTCAAAAAATGAACTGGTTTTAAATGCTAGAATGCTGCTAGTCAATTATAAAGCTGAAAATAAAAATGGTTTTTTGTTTGAGGAACCTGCTATCGAATATCAATTACCAAAATTGGAGCGCGCAGAATTTGAAGATGCTTTTGATGAAATTGAACTCATTGGTTTTCCTATTTCTTGTTCACCTTTTGACATGCTGAAGACTAAATTTCGTGGATCAGTCCAAACAAAAGACTTACTCCTTTTTGAGAATAAATACGTAAAACTGGTTGCCTACTTAATTAGTAGAAAAGATGTCCCTACAAAAAGAGGTTTAATGCATTTTGGAACATGGATTGATTCAAGTGGAGCATATTTTGATACAACACATTTCCCAGATTCCATACGCTTTAATCCATTTCAAGGTGGTGGATGCTATCTAATTCAAGGAAAAGTCGATGTTCGTTTTAACATGCCATCAATTCAAGTGGAAAGAATGGCAAAATTACCTTTTGTACCAGATCCACGTTTTGCTGATGAAAAAGATATGAAATTAAAAACAGATGTCAGCTTAACACATAGGGCGCCTTATCCAACAAATATAAATTTACCAAGACAAAAAATGAAAGAATCTAAGGTGAATATGAAAAGGTAAAATAACAAAAAGCTTTTTAGTAAAAAAGCCTCTCGTCAGACGACGAAAGGCTTTCATTTCAGTGGAGTCGGAGGAGCTCGAACAATCTGAAATAAAGCCTGATTTTCAAATACTTAAACCGAGTTAAAAATCTTGCTGGCTGAGAAATAGCCATTATTTTTGATTCAATTTATCGTATTTACAAAGAACTTTTCTTATAACAAAATTAGGAAATTGTAATAATAAATCCAAATAAAAAGAGTTGAATTTTATGAATTAAATTTTAGCTACTGGGTTTCCTTTATGTATTTAGAATTTTGCTAAACAATATTAGTTCTTTAAAATACGTCAAAATTTGTCAAATTTTACGGTGCCAATCTGGTGCCATCGAAAACAGGTAAATGTAAACACTTGATATACAGGCTTAAATGGGCGTGGTTCGAAACCCTCCGACTCCACTGAAATGAAAGCCTTTCGTCGTCTGACGAGA
>CAMBRH010000089.1 GCA_945870115.1 Chitinophaga pinensis
GAACAAGATGCGCTCGAACGTGATTGTTTTTATATTTTAAATCAATCATTGCGAGATTAATATTAACTTCGTTGTGTCTTGATGATGATACAAAATAGGGACGTGTTGAATTACTTGGTTCATTAAAATCATATCCATAATAGGTATCAACCATACCACCAATTGAAATTTTCCCTACTTCAACTGAATCGAAATTATCTGTAACACCAGTATTAACAACTTGTGAGAAGTTAATAGTGAAGACCAAAGTAAAAAAAATAAGAATTAATACATTTTTCATTCTCTAAAATTTATTCACAAAATTGCATAAATATATTCAAACAAGGCTTCAAAGTTTTAAATTTGTAGAAAAAACAATGAAAACAGCATTAATTACAGGAGCATCTAGTGGACTTGGATTAGAATTGGCTAAAATTCACGCTTCAAAAGGAGGAAATTTGGTTTTAGTTGCGAGAAATAAAATTAAATTAGATGAATTAAAATCTGAATTTGAAAAAGAATTTAACATTTCCGTTTTAACAATC
Organism: Chitinophaga pinensis; assembly: GCA_945870115.1. Classification (GTDB taxonomy): domain Bacteria; phylum Bacteroidota; class Bacteroidia; order Flavobacteriales_D; family Crocinitomicaceae; genus M2408. The sequence goes on from CAMBRH010000089.1 coordinate 525, forward strand.
GAGAAAGATTTGTCATTAATTAATTCTGTAAAAGAAGTTTATGACGAAGTAAAAAAACTTGACATTGAAATCGATTATTTGATAAACAATGCTGGTTTTGGTGATTTCGGCTTCTTCTCTGAAACCGATTGGAACAAAGAATTACAAATGATAAATTTGAATATCACCGCATTAACTTTGTTTACGAAATTATTTGTAAAAGACATGCTTAAAAGAAAAAGTGGTAAAATTATGAACGTTGCGTCCACCGCTGCTTTTCAATCTGGACCAACCATGTCGGTTTATTTTGCCACAAAAGCTTATGTTTTAAGTTTTTCAGAAGCAGTGAATAATGAAGTAAAAGATTTTGGTGTCACGATTACAACGCTTTGTCCTGGACCAACTGTCAGCGGATTTAAAAGTGCTGCTTCAATGGATAACAGTGCTTTGTTTAACAATAAAAATCTTCCGTCGTCAAAAGTTGTTGCAGAATACGCTTACAAATCCATGCTTAATGGAAAAACAGTTGCTATTCATGGATTTATGAATAAAATAATGGCAAATTCTGTTCGTTTTTTCCCGCGAGCTTGGGTTGTAAAAATAACAAGAAAACTGCAAGGAATTTAATTATTTTGAGTATATTTGTCTACACGAAAAATAAAATTCACATGAAAAAATTTATTCTATTTTTAATTTTAATTTCCATTTCAAGTTTTGTAAAAGCACAAAAAGTATATTCTGTTGATTCTGACTACAAAGCGAACGTAAAAGTATTTGTCGTTGATGCAGATTATAAAGCAGATTTATTAGTTTTCAAGGTTGATTCTGACTACAAAGCTGGAGAAAATGACGGAAAATGGTTTTTCACAGATGCTGACTATAAAGCTAAAAAGAAAATTTACTTTGTTGATGCTGATTATAAAGCTGATCTAAAAATCTTTTTTGTCGATGCTGATTACAAAGCAGGTTGGAAAAACATGGCTAAAAAGCAACTTTTATATTAAATCAAAGGCTAAAATTTTAGTTTTCTAAAATAAGCCAATAAATCATTTGTAATTATAAATTAGAGATTTATTGATTATTGAACTTCTAAAAAAAATATTGTGTATTTCACAATGTTACAATATTTGCTTCAATTGTTTTACTTCCAACTGAAAATTTCTTATATTTGCATCTCAAAATCGAGCTATGGCAAAAGATTCAACAACATTAGAAGCAACTCAAATTGACTTTGAAACTTTCAAAAAAGAAGTGCTAAATGATTATAAATTAGCTTGTTTATCAAGAGAAACTTCACTTTTAGGTAGAAGAGAAGTTCTTTCTGGCAAAGCAAAATTCGGAATTTTTGGTGACGGAAAAGAATTGGCACAAATTGCTCTAGCAAAACAATTCCAAAATGGTGATTTCCGTTCAGGGTATTACCGAGATCAAACGTTAATGTTGGCGATTGGAGAACTAACTATTCAACAATACTTTGCTGGTTTATACGGACATACGGACGAATTTTTAGAACCAATGTCGGCTGGACGTCAAATGGGCGGGCATTATGGAACACGAAATTTAGACTCAGATGGAAATTGGAAAAATTTGATGAATCAGAAAAATTCTTCAGCTGATATTTCTCCAACGGCAGGACAAATGCCTCGTTTATTAGGTTTAGCTCAAGCATCAAAAATATATAGAAATCACCCTACTTTAAAAGATTTAGAAGAATTTAAAAAATTCACTAATGGTGGAAATGAAGTGGCTTTTGGAACAATTGGTGATGCAAGTACATCAGAAGGTCCATTTTGGGAAACCATAAATGCGGCAGGAGTTTTACAAGTCCCAATGGTGATGTCTGTATGGGACGATGGCTTTGGAATTTCTGTTTCAAGAGATAAACAAACAACAAAAGGTTCAATTTCTGAGGCTTTAGCAGGAATGCAAAGAACAGAGGAAAAACCTGGTTATGAAATATTTACAACCAAAGGCTGGGATTATGCACACCTAGTTCAAACCTACGAAAAGGCAGTAAAAATTGCACGTGAAGAACAGATTCCAGTTTTAGTGCACGTACAAGAAGTAAACCAACCACAGGGACACTCAACTTCTGGATCACACGAAAGATATAAATCTGAAGACCGATTAAAATGGGAAACTGAATTTGATTGCCTTGCAAAATTCAAAGAATGGATTTTAGCTTTTTCTGTAGACGGCAATTCACTAGCTATAGAAGAAGATTTAGAAAACATAGCCAAAGAAGCAAAAATTGAAGTTAGAAATGATAAAAATGCAGCTTGGAAAAATTTAACTGATGAAATAAAAGTTGATTTGAACGAATTGATTTCACTTTTAGAACTTGTGAAAACAGAATCTACTTCAAAAGAAATTATTCAAAGTGAAATTACTGCGCTCCAAAAAGCAATGGATCCAATAAGAAAGGATATCCTAATAGCTGCGAGAAAGGTATTAAGAATAATTTCTAAAGAAACGATTAGTTCAAAAACAGCACTTTCAGTTTGGATTAAGGCAAAAATCAAACAAAACGAAGGTCGTTACAGTTCACATTTACATTCTGAATCAGAGTTTAATGCGGTAAAAATCCAAGGAGTTGAACCAACTTATGGAACGGATAATAAATTAGATGACGGAAGAATTATTTTAAGAGATAATTTCAAAACAATCTTTGAAAAATATCCTCAAACATTGATTTTTGGTGAAGATGCTGGAAAAATTGGCGGTGTAAACCAAAGTTTGGAAGGAATGCAAGAAATTTTTGGAGAATTGCGTGTTTCTGATGTTGGAATCCGTGAATGTACAATTATCGGTCAAGGAATTGGAATGGCAATGAGAGGTTTACGTCCAATTGCTGAAATTCAATACTTAGATTACTTGTTGTACGCAATTCAAGTGATGTCTGATGATTTGGCTACTGTTCAATATAGAACTAAAGGTGGACAAAAAGCACCATTAATTATTAGCACTAGAGGACATCGTCTTGAAGGAATTTGGCACAGTGGTTCACCAATGGGAATGATAATCAATGCAATTCGTGGGATTTACGTTTGTGTTCCAAGAAATATGACGAAAGCTGCTGGTTTTTACAATACTTTGCTTGAAGGTGATGAACCAGCTTTGGTGATTGAACCTTTAAATGGATATAGAACAAAAGAAAAGTTCCCAACAAACATGGGAGAATTTAAAACGCAATTGGGAATTACTGAAACAGTTAAAACTGGTTCTGATATAACCTTAGTTTCTTATGGATCAACTTTTAATTTGTGCGAACAAGCGGTAAATGTGTTAAACGAAATGAATATTTCTGTTGAATTAATTGATGTTCAAACACTTATTCCTTTTGATTTGAATCATTCTATCAAAAAATCTTTGGAGAAAACAAATAGACTTTTAATTGTTGACGAAGACGTAAGTTCAGGAGCAACAGCTTATATGTTAGACAAAATAATTGTTGAACAAAAAGCTTATTTTCACTTAGATTCTGCACCAGAAACATTGAGCGCAAAAGATCACCGTCCTCCTTATGGAACAGATGGAGATTATTTCTCAAAACCAAGTATCGATGATATTGTTGAAAAAGTATGTGCGATTATGTCGGAAAGTAATCCAAGTAAATTTCCAAGTTTGTATTAATATTACTATTTTTAATTTTTAACTCTTCACTTTTATTTATACCTTTGCAAAACCTTGTATAGAATTTTGTTCATATTAACAATCGTAAGCCTTTTAGCGAAAGACATTGCTTCTTTTTCATGGCAAACATGGTTTTATGTAAATCAAAGTGAAATTGCTGCTGAAAAATGTGAAAATAAAGTAAAACCAATGATGAATTGTGATGGTAAATGTTATTTATCAAAACAACTGCAAAAATTGGAGCAAAAAGAACAAAATCATAACAATAAATCAAATCCATTTCAGAATTTAGAAAAAGTTCAATTTTTTGTTGCTGATTTTATCGTTGAATTCGTTCCTAATTTCAAAAATTTGAAAGAAAAGGAAGAGTTTGCGTATAAAGCAATTTTCTCTACAGGGAAATCTAATGAAATTTTCCATCCTCCAACGGTTTAAAAATAATTTTTGTAACCTTGAGTTTTCCTCTTGTTTTTTTAATTGAACAAAATTGATCAAAATTGATTTAAAATCTTCTCGCTTGAAAAGAATTCAGCTATGGCTTATGAAGACTAAAGATTAGAGAAAATAAATTGAGATGGGCAATAATAATATTAATTGTCACCTCCCTTAATCCCTCCTCAAGGAGGGAAATCAATCTTAAAAAATTTAAAATTATTATAAAATTCAGGTTATTTATATATTCTTTGAGAATATAGTTTTTATTATTTACAATTTTCGAAATTCGGAAAATAATCAATTCAAAATGATAAAATTTCATTTATGGATAAGTTTTGTCTTGTTATCAAGTCTAGCTTATTCTTGTGATATTTGTGGCTGTGCTGCAAGTTCATTTTCACTTGGAATGTTGCCAAATAGTAAATACCATGTTTTAGGATTGAGAACAAATTCACGTTTTTTTGAGAGTCAAGATGCTCACCTTAAAAGCAGAAATTCTTCAAAAGAACAATTTTCAAGTCTTGAATTTAATGGTAAATACCGATTGAATAAACGAATTCAATTCATGGCATTTGTTCCTTATGTTTATAATTCGAAACAAGATTCTGTTAGTACAGTAAAAATCAATGGACTAGGTGATATTTCTCTGATTTCAAATTTTGTTTTTATTGATAACACTGATTCTCTTTCAAAAAAGTTCAAACAAGCTGGAACATTTGGTCTTGGTGTGAAATTCCCAACTGGACTTTCACAAAAATTGAATTTCTTTGAAACAAATATGCTGCCTGGAACTGGAGCGTTTGATTACATTGCAAATGTAAATTATTCCATTCAATACAAGGCTTTTGGTTTTCAAAATGAATCGAGTTTTACTTTAAAAACAGAAAATAAATTTTTATATCGTTTTGGAAATGCCTTCAGTTCAACTAATTTATTCTTTTATAGAATATCAGTGAATGAAAATTTTAAAATTATACCGCAACTTGGGATAAATTTCAATCACAATTGGCAAGACATAAAAAATGGACAACTTTCTGAAGACACATTTAACGGTGGAAATGTTTTAAATGGACAATTTTCAATGTTTTTCCTTTATAAGTCTTGGGGTTTATCGACACAACTTTTAATGCCGATCACCCAAAATTTAAACCAAGGATATGTTGTTCAGAAAGCAGCATTTCGCTTATCAATTAATTACTTTATATCAAAAAAATAAATCATGTCAAAATCAAATTTATATAAATTAGCTTTCTTTTTAACTCTTAGCTTAACCGTTATTTCATGTAAAAAAGAAGAAGTAGTTGACGAAGTTGTCACTGCAACAATAAATGTTACGGAACCTTCATCTTCTGACACTGTTGTTTTTAACGATGAACTTCATATTGAAGGAACTATTTCAGGATCAGCAGAATTACATGGTTACACAATTTCGTATATTAATACAAGTACAAATGCAGTATTAAAAACGGTTACTTATGATGTTCATTCAAGTTCATACAATTTTCATGAACATTGGATAAATAATGTATTAGATGCAACAATTGTGAAAGCAAAAATTGATGTTACAAAAGATCACGATGGAAACCATGAAATCAAAGAAGTAAACGTTGTTTGTTTGCCTCAATAAAAATTAAAAAAATATAAAAAATAATCACGCTTAGCGGAAAATAATTAAAAAAATATGAAAACAAATTTTAAAAATACAATTATTGCATTTAGTGCAATCACATTATTATTAGTTTCTTGTAAAAAAGAAGAAGTTACACCAATTGAAGAAACTCCTACTTCAACAACAGGAACAGTTGCAATAAATTTGGAACATACTTTTGGAATGAATACTGAAGCATTTAAATTAGATACGTTTTATGTACATCCAATGAATGGTGATTCAATGAAATTTTCGACTTACAAATATTATATTTCGAATTTCAAAATGAAAAAAGCTGATGGAACTTGGTGGATTCACCCAGAAAGTTATTTTTTAGTTGATTTATCTAATGAAAGTTCTGCCTATTTACAATTAGGTTCAATTCCAGTTGGAGAATATACAGAAATGCAATATACACTTGGTGTTGACAGTTTACGCAATGTTTCTGGAGCTCAATCTGGTGCTTTATCAACAACAAATAATATGTTTTGGAGTTGGAATTCTGGATATGTTATGATAAAAGCTGAGGGACTTTCTCCAAATGCAGAAATGGGCGATTTTGCTTTTCACTTGGGTGGATTTTCTGGAGCCAACAACACTGTTGAAACAAAAACGGTTTTATTTACAGCTAATAATTTAACTATTTCTCCAGACAAAAAAAGTGAAGTACATTTTAAGGTAAATACTGCTATGACATGGTGTACTTCTGGAAGTTGTGCTGGAACAAGTATGATTATGATGCCAGGAACTTTAGCTACACAAATGGCTAATGATTTTCACGATGGATTTGTTTTTGATCACATTCACGAATAAAGCTTTTTAATTTTAACTTAAACGAACAGTAGCTTAATGAATTCTTTTAGCTACTGTTTATTCTCTTATTATGAAATATTATCTAATATTATTCATTTCTATACTTTTATTTTCTTGTAAAAAAGAGGAAAAAATTGAACCTGTCTCAATTGAAAAATTTGAAATGGAAAAACCAAGTTATTTTCCTAATCCAGTTTATAATTTTGTAAATAATGAACAGACAAAAGGAAGATTTGATTTAGGAAGAAAATTATTTTATGATCCTCTATTATCAATTGATGGAACAGTTTCTTGTGCAACTTGTCATTCGCAAGGTCATGCATTTGCGGGTCATAATGTAAAAATTAGTCCTGGAGTTTATGGATTACTAGGAGCAAGAAATTCCCCTTCAATTACTAATTTAGCTTGGTATCCTTCATTTATGTGGGACGGAGGAGTAAATCATATTGAAGTTTTTTCTGTTGCTCCAATTACAAATCCAGTAGAAATGAATGAAACAATGATTAATGTTGTTGCAAAAATAAATGCAAATTCAACTTATAAAGAATTGTTCAAAACAAACTATGGGACTGAAAATGTAACGGATCAAGCAATTTTAAGAGCGTTAACTCAGTATATGGCAATGATAGTTTCTGCAGATTCAAAATACGATAAATATCGAAAAGGAACTGAAACTTTATCAACAGACGAAAGCGAAGGTTTGCTTATTTTTCAAAATAAATGTGCTTCTTGTCATCAAGAACCATTATTTACCAATTTTTCTTATCAAAACAATGGTTTGGATACAGCTTTTATTGACAGAGGAAGAGGAAAAATAACTCAAAATCCAAATGATGATGGAAAATTTAGAGTTCCTTCATTGAGAAATGTAATGTTGACTTATCCTTATATGCACGATGGCAGATTTCATTCAATTGAAGAAGTATTGGAGCATTACAACTCTGGGATTAAACAGTCAGCTACTTTGAATTCAGAACTTTTAAGTGGAATTCCTTTAACTGAAAATGAAAAAGCAAAAATAATTACATTTTTAAATACATTAACAGACTACAGTTTACTCAACAATTATGAATTGGGTGAGCATTAAACTTTATTAAAAAATTATGGAGAACTTAACAAAATCAGATTTCATTTTAATAGTAATAGGCATTTACCTTTTCTTTAGGCTTTTTAAAGAATTAGCTTGGATAAAATTATATTCATTTATAATAAAATTAAAAGCAGAAGGAAAATTAATTCCTGAAAATGATCCAGCAAATATTTCAACTAAAACTTATGAAAAACTGCTAAAACAACAAAGTAGATTTTTGTAAAAAAATTCTAAAATGGTTTACTTTTCTTTAAGGTAAACCATTTTTGCATTTACTCATTCTTATTTATTATTTTTTCAACCAAAAATTTGTATTTTTGCAAGGCAATTAAAAAGCAACTTTTTAAATATGAAATATTTCAAAAAATTTAGCCTTCTAGCTTTAATTCTCCTTATTTTTTCATGTTCAAATTCACCTGAAAAGACTGAAAGTGGAGATGAAACAACACAAATCGATTCAGAAAATCCAGATCAAAATTTACCAAATAAAAATTTGCCTGATAATTTTGAAATAAAAGGTCAAATTGATGGTGCAGCAAATCAACCTTTAAGTTTGGAAGCTTTGAGTAGTCAAGGAACAATTCGTTTGGCGCAAACTTCTGTAAAACAAGATGGAAGCTTTATTTTAAAAGGAAATATCCAAGGAATGGGAATGTATCAATTAAAACTTGGTTTAGCTGATAACAAAATTATTCCATTAACACTTGAGCCTAAAGATAAGGTTTCTTTGAAAGCCAGTTACGAAAAATATGAACTTTTACCAGTTTGGTCAGGAACTGTTTGGTCAAAACCTTTGAGTGATTACATGTCTAAATTCAATGATTTTGCATTGAAACAAATGGAACTTTCTAAAAATACAAAGCTTACTCAGGATCAACAATTAAAAGAATTTTTAATCATTAGAAAACCATTGGATGAATTTGCGAAAAATTCGATGTTGAAGGACCCAACAAATCCTGCAAACATTGTTTTAAGTACTTCATTAACTCCTGCAATGGGCTACGAATATTGGGATGCTAGCTTTTTAGATGTTTTGAAAAAAGTTTCAACTGCTTACACAGCAAAATATAAATCTTCACCTATCGTTGCTTCTATGCAAAATCAAGTGAAAGAAATTGAAAAAGGATTAAAAGATTTCAAACATTCAAATTCTGGAAATAAATTGGCTCCAGAAATTACTTTAAAAAATCCCGAAGGTAAAGTTATTAAATTATCTTCTTTAAAAGGAAATGTAATATTAGTCGATTTTTGGGCTTCTTGGTGTGGACCATGTAGAAAGGAAAATCCGAATGTTGTAAAAATGTACAATAAATACAAAAATAAAGGTTTTACAGTTTATAGTGTGTCATTAGATAGAGATCCAGAAGCTTGGAAAAGAGCTATCAAATCAGATGGACTGAACTGGCCAAACCATGTTAGCGATTTGCTAGAGTGGCAAACTCCACTTAAAGATTTGTATGGTTTTAATTCAATTCCATACACTGTTTTGATTGATCGAAACGGAAAAATTATTGGAACAAACTTAAGAGGTGAAAGTTTGGAACAAAAATTGAAGGAAGTGCTATGAAATTATAAAAATTTAAAAAAATGAAAAATAAATTAATACTTATTAGTGCATTTATCGGATTCTTAGCTACTGGCTTTAGTCAAATTAATGTCAAAATATCAGGGGAAATTTTCAACTCCACTAATGATACCTTAAAAATTTCACAAATCATTGGAAATAAATATGTTGACATTTTAAAAACTGTTGCTGATAAAAAGGGAATTTATAAAATAGAAGGAAAACTTGCAGCTCCAGATTACTATGTAATGCGTATTGGAAATCAGCAATTAAACTTAATTTTGAGAGATAAATCTGATATTAAAATTTATGGTGATGCCAAAAATTTTGGTCAATTTCATAATATTGTAAACTCTGATGAGTCCGTAAAATTAAATGAGTTTGTGGCTGTAATGACAAATTACAACATGAAAAAAGATTCTGCCTCACAATATTTACAAAATCATCCAGACCAAGAACAAGCTGTAAATCAATCTTTTTCAACAATTTATTATGAGTTTGCGAATTACAAAAATTCTTTTTTGCAACAAAACGTAAATTCCCCTGCGTTAATTCCAATGATTTCTTTGATTGACATGGAAAAAGAATTTCCATTATACGAAAACATTGTAAATCAATTAGTTGCTGGATTTGCAGAATCGCCTTCAGTGTTGCAATTACAAAAACAATACATGCAACAAAAAATCAAAAAAGAGTCCATGGGATTTTTAGATGAGGGAAAAACTGCTCCAGATTTTACTCAACCAAAAATTGACGGTTCAATGATGAAATTATCTGATTTAAAAGGAAAAGTTGTCTTAATTGATTTTTGGGCTTCTTGGTGTGGACCTTGTAGAAAGGAAAATCCAAATGTTGTGAAATTATACGAAATGTATAAAGATGCTGGATTTACAGTTATGAGCGTTTCATTGGATAAAGATAAACAAGCTTGGATAAATGCAATTGCAAAAGATAATTTATCATGGCCAAACCATGTTAGCGATTTGAAATTTTGGTCAAACGAAGCAGCTCAATTGTATAAAGTTTCAGGAATACCATTTACTGTTTTGATAGATCAAGAAGGAAAAATTATTGGAAAAAATTTACGTGGAATTGATTTAGAAAATAAATTGAAAACCATTTTTCGAAAATAAGTTGTTTTTATAAAATGCAAGAAAGCACTTCAAAAAAAATTTATTTTGCCTCAGATTTTCATTTGGGTTCGCCAAATTATGAAAAAAGTTTAATTCGGGAAAAAGAAATTTGTGCTTGGATGGACTCAATTCGTTCATCGTGTAAAGAATTGTATTTAGTTGGTGATATTTTTGATTTTTGGTTTGAATATAAGCATGCAATTCCAAAAGGATTTGTTCGTTTACAAGGAAAAATAGCATCATTTACCGATTCTGGAATTCCGGTTCACATATTCACAGGAAATCATGACATGTGGATTTTTGATTATATTCCAAAAGAATTGGGAGTTGAATTACATAGAAAACCCATTGAAAAAACTTTTTTCGGCAAAGCATTTTTGATTGGACATGGTGATGGATTAGGTCCGGGTGATTTAAAATATAAATTCTTGAAAAAATTCTTTGATTCAAAAATTTGTCAATGGATGTTTGCCCGAATTCACCCAAATTTTGGTATTGGTCTAGCAAATTATTCATCTCATTCAAGTCGAAAATCAACTGGAAGTTCTGAGGATAAATATTTTGGTGATGACAAGGAATTTTTAGTTCAATTTTGCAAAGAAAAAATCAAAGAAAAGCACTACGATTATTTCATTTTTGGTCACAGACATTTACCACTTGAAATAGACATCACAAAAGATTCTAAATACATCAATTTAGGTGATTGGCTTAAGTTTTTTACTTATGGAGAATTAAGTGAAGAAGGTTTTAGCTTGAAAACTTGGAAGCTTGGGAAGAAGTAAATTTGATTTGCTTATGTCTAAAAAAGTGGTTTTATTATTTTTTGTAATTTTAGTTTTGAATAACATTAAAGCTCAAATAACTGATTACAGAAAGTTTCAATTAGATAGTATAACAACAAATATTCCAAGGGAAATTCGTAAAAACTTTGATTTAGTCCATACATATTTAGATAGTTTAGGTAATAATGACGAGGAAAAAGTTTGGATGTTTTATGGATATATCGGAACATATTTCATCTATGACAAAAAAAGGAGTAAAGATAATAAAGCTCTAGATTACAGTCCCGAACTAACGACTCAAAAAGCAACTGGAGTATGCCGAGATTTCACAAAAGTCTTTTTGATATTTTGTACAAAAAGTAAAATTCCCTGTATGGAAATTATTGGGAAAAGTCCAATAAATATTTT
>CAMBRH010000090.1 GCA_945870115.1 Chitinophaga pinensis
ATACGAAATCCATTGCAGGATATTTTTATAATTTTGATGAAGCAAATCCAACAAGTCCAAGCAGTATTTCTTTTACTGGTGTGGAGGCTATAGTTAATAGACCACAAACTTTAGTTAGTACAGTAACGCATTATGCTGGTCGTTTTCAATCCGGTGAAGCGCGAACAAATTATGGCACCTATGCAACATCAACAAAGGGGTCTTATTCTTATGGAACCTTTGCACAATCTACAAATGCAACTAGTAGAAATTATGGAATATATGGTGCTGCTAGAACAACTGGAACTTTTGCACCAAATGCCATTAATTATGGGGGGTATTTTCAAGCTGTTAGTTCTCAATCTAATGTAAATTATGGAATATTTGCAACAGCACCATTTGTTGACACGTTACCAGGAACAAGTAGAGCTGCATATTTTGCAGGTCAAACAGAAACAACCATGTTTCCTATGATTACTTCCGACATACAATTTAAACAAAATGTTATGGAAGAAAAAGATGCTTTAAGAATAATTTCTCGTTTAAAACCAGTAATTTACAAATTAAAATCTGCAGATTATCCTCAATTTAATTTCAATAACCGTTTACAGCATGGTTTTATTGCTAACGAAGTGGAACAAATACTTCCAGAATTAGTACTTGAAAGTTATCATCCTGGTGAACTTGATTCTTTAGGCAATGAAGCAGTTGCACCAACATCCTACAAATCATTAAACTATACAGGCTTAATTTCAGTAAATACAGCAGCAATTATTGAACTTAACCAAAAAGTTGAAAAAGCAACTTTATCTGATGTGAGTTTAAAAACAAATGTACTTGATTTAGATACAAACTCTTTAACAAAAGTATTGTCAATGAGAGGTGTAACTTATTCTTGGGATTATGCCAACAATCCAGAAATGGCTTTTGATTCTGCATCTCACATTGGATTTATTGCACAAGAAATTAATCAAGTTGATCCCTTGTTAACTTTTGTTGATGATGCAGGATTAATGCACGTTGATTATGACAAAACTGCACCAATTATTGTTGAAGCAATTACTATTTTGAATAATAAAATTGCAAGCAAAGATTCATTGATCAATGACTTAAACGCAAGATTAACGCAGCTTGAAAACTGTCTTTCTGCTTTATTACCAACTTTGTGCAACATGAATCAACAAGCGATTCAGCAAAACAATTCACAATCACAAGAAGCAATTCAACAAGAATTTCAAGAAAAAGTGAAAACTTCTTTGCAAGTTACTTTATCAAACAAAAACTCGATAGTTTTAAGTCAAAATGTTCCAAATCCCTTTGCGGAATCTACTGTAATTGAGTACAGTATTCCTGCAACTGTTGGTAAAGCACAAATTCATTTCTATAATTCTGAAGGAAAAATCATCAATTCTGTTGATATTCTCGAAAGAGGAAATGGAGAATTAAAAGTATTTGCAAATGATTTGAGTTCTGGCGTTTATACTTATACATTAGTTGCTGACGGCAAAGTGGTTTCGACTAAAAAAATGATGAAGCAATAAGACGTAAGACTGGAAGACATTAGACATAAGACTTTATTTTGATTTAGAAACGAAATTTAAGTGCTTTTGAAATTGTTTTTAGTCGAAATTTAAAAACTGAAAAAGAAAGCTACTTTTTCATAATATTTCGTTACTTTTGAGAGAGCTTGTTTTTTGTGGACAAGCTCTATTTTTGTTAATACTATCTTAGATTTCAACCCAAAAACCATTTCAAGTTAAAAAAACTCTTAACTTTGTTTTGATTTCAAAATGAATAGAAAAAGTTGTCAAATTCACATGTATATAAACTAGAAGATTTTGTTTCAGAACTAAGTTCTGTTGCGCTTTCTGATATTTTAGTAAACGTTACAAATGAAAATAAGGGCATATTAAAATTAAATTTTGAAATTATTGCCGAAAATTTTTCCTTACCTTTTTCGAGTAAAATAAATCAAGTTTATAAAATTGCTTTAAATTTTAAGAAAAATTCCGATGTGCAATCATTGTGTTTGGTTTCACATATTTTTTCATGGAAATTTAAAGAAAAAGACTTAGAAACACCTTTGTTTTTATTTCCTTTGCAGGTAAAAGTCAATAAAATAAAACAACAATTTGATTTTTCCTTGGATGAAAACTTGTTTTTTATCAATCCTTTTTTGGTAAATACTTTTAAAAAGGAATTTGATCTGGATCTTCTAGCAGTTTTTGAATATGAAAAAACAGTAGAAGAAAATTTAACAAACTTAAAAAATTTACTCAATTTACATTCGTTTGATTTTGAATTAAAAAACTATTTTTCTATAGGAAATTTTCACCATCACAGGTATGAAATAGTTAAGGATTTAGAAGAAATAATTGCTTCTAAAAATGAAAATTACTTGGTAAAAACACTTTTGGGCAATCCTGAAAATACCATTTTTGAAAAGCTAAATTTAAGTCCCAAAAACTGTTTTGATACTGATGTTGATCAACTTGAAATTTTCAAACAATTAGAAAAATCGAATCTTGTAATTCAAGGTCCACCAGGAACGGGTAAAAGTCAAGTTTTGGCAAACTTAATTTCAAAATTGTTAATTAGAGATAAAAAACAATTAATCGTTTCAGAGAAAAAAACAGCGCTAGAAGTTTTAGTCAAGAAGTTGAAGCAATATAATTTGGATTATTTTGCCTTCGTTTTTCATACACAAAGTAAAAATGGAGACTGTGTTAATCACTTGAAAAACACCTGGAATTTTCTAGAAAATTTAGACTTAAAAGAAGAACGAAATTTACTTTTGTCAGAACAATACAAGCAACAAATTCAGCTAATTTTTGATAAATTGCTCCATTCAACTGATTTTCCAAATTACAGTTTGTTTGACCTACAAAGTCTAAATGCCACAAAAAAAGTTCAAGACTTACCTTATATTTCAAATTTACCAAATTTAGAAACGTGGAACAAATGTAAAAATGATGTTCATAAGATTTATTCTTCACTTGATAAGCTAGAACTTTTGAGTAAATTAAATTCGGGTTTATTTTCTGGAATTGAACAGTTTGACGCACAATTAATTGAAATTAGTTCAGATTTCTTTAAATTAAAAGAACTCTTTTCTTGCTCAACTTTAGGTGAATTAGAAAACTTACATAAAAAGGCAATTCGACTACAAATTATTGAAAATGAATCATCTAAAAAATACTTATCGCTTGTAAATTCAAAAAGTTCGTTCAATAAATTTAAAAAGCTAAAGGAAAAATACATTGCTCAAACAATTCGACTTGAACTTGCATTAAAGGAAATATTAATTTGGAAAGTTATACCAACTTTAACAGAAATTGAATCTTGGAGTTTTTATTTAGAAAAAGGAAATTGGCTTAAAAAAAGAAAAATAAAAAGTGAAATTTATGCAAGACTTTCAAACGTAAATATTGAAATTTCTTTAGCACTTAAAAATATTAAATCTTATTTGCTCATTCTCACCGAAAGGTCTGAAACAGAAATTGAATTATTAAATTTAGGAATTGAAAAACCAGAAATTGAGTTAAACGTAATTGAATACGTACTTCAACAATTACATGCAATCGATCAGAATGAATTGAATGAAATTACCAATTTATCAAATAATGAAAAACAAATTTTAAGTGAGAATTCAGTTTTAATTAAAAAAACCATTCAAAATATTAAAAGTTATTTTCAATTTTCCGAAACTGATAATATTCCTGAAATATTAAATCAACTTGAAAAAGAATTACCAAAAATAATCGCCTTAAAAGAACATATAATAAATCTTCCAAATACATTAATTAGTAAACTGTTTTTGGTTTCCAACACAGAAGAATTTGAATTATTGATTTTGAAATCTTCTTGGCTAAAATTTTCTGCCCAATTTCCTGATTTAGCTGAATTTGAAGGTGTAAAGTTGAATAATCTGCTTACTAGAATTATTAAAACAGAAGAAGAAGAACAACAAAGTTTTGCGCGTGAAATTTGCTTAAAAAAGAAACAAAAATTTATTGAATATCAAGAACTTTTAGCCAATTCTTCAACAAAATTATCTGAAGAAAAAAAACGTCTAAAAAAGGAGTTGAAAATTGGAAAAGCAATTTTGATAAAAGAATTTTCAAAATCAAAACAACATAAATCTTTACGAGAATTATTAGAAAGTGAAGCCAAAATCTGGATTGATTTACTTTGTCCAATTCATCTTTCAACGCCGACGGTTGTGTCCAAAAATTATCCTTTAGTTGAAAATTTATTTGAATTTGCCATATTTGATGAAGCTTCTCAAATGATTTTACCAAAAGCAATTTCATGTGTTCAACGTGCTGAAAGAATGGTGATTGCTGGCGATTCAAAACAAATGTCTCCAAGCAGTTTTTTTGCTGGAAAAATTTCTTCTGTCGATTTATTGCATCAAGCTTCTTATTATTTGCCCAATTTAAGTTTAAAACATCATTATCGAAGCATTCATCCCGAATTAATTGCTTTTTCGAATAGGTATTTTTATAAAAATGAATTAATTGTTTACCCAAGTTCCGAAAAAAAATCTACTCCCATTAGTTTTAATTATATTGAAAATGGAATTTTTGAAAATCGAGAAAACGAAGTTGAAGCGCAAGCAGTAGCAAATTTAATTGATAAAATTCTACAAGATAAATCTCTATCAAACAAATCAATTGGAGTCGTTACTTTTTCAGAACAGCAACTTTCTTGCATCTGGAAAAAGATAAACGGAAATAATTACGATCAACTTGAAGAAAGAATAAAAGCAAATCAATTTTTTTTTAAAACCTTAGAACAAGTGCAAGGCGAAGAATGTGATTATTTAATAATTAGCTTAGCTTACGCAAAAGATTCAAATGGTAAACTCCATTTGCGCTTTGGACCTTTAAATCAAGAATCAGGTTCAAAAAGATTAAATGTTTTGTTTACTAGAGCTAAAGAAAAAATTGATTTTTTTAGTTCTGTTTTAGCTTCTGATTTTGAAATTTCAACAAATGAGTCCATCAATTTATTGAGACTTTATTTACAAAGCATCGAAAAGCAAAACCAATTAAATGAATTTAATTTTCCCTTTCATTTAAATTTTGAATTAAATGAAAATAAATTAAAAATTAAAGATGCTTATAGGTCCATCAAAAATGCTGAAGAACTTAAAACTTTTCAAAAAGTGATGGAATTGAGAGGGTGGAATATTGAATATGAGCTTTAAGTTTTAAATTCTTTGTCTCAATCTTTCGTATAAAACCATTCCAGTAGCCACACTAACATTCAGAGAAGAAATTTCTCCTTTCATTGGAATTTTAGCCCTAACATCAGCCATTTTAAGTAAATCTTGTGAAATTCCATCTTCTTCAGAACCCATTATA
Organism: Chitinophaga pinensis; assembly: GCA_945870115.1. Lineage (GTDB taxonomy): Bacteria > Bacteroidota > Bacteroidia > Flavobacteriales_D > Crocinitomicaceae > M2408. Next base: position 5,349 of record CAMBRH010000090.1, read on the forward strand.
ATCACAACATTTCCTCTAAAATTCGCTTCATGTAATGGTACAGTGGTTTTTTCTGTACAGGCAATTACTCTAAAATCTGATTCCTGAGCATAAAAAATACTGTCTTTTAAAACATCAGATTTACAGACCTTAATTCTGTTCAAAGCGCCGGAAGAAGTTTTAATTGCATCAGCAGTAACTTGCACTGAAGATTTACTTGGAATTACAATTGCATCAACTCCCATACATTCTGCAGTTCTAGCAATAGCACCAAAATTTCTGACATCAGTTAATCGATCTAAGAATAAAAAACATCTTTTTTCGTCTAATTCAATTGCTTCATCAACTAATTTTTCAAAATTATAATAACTAACTGGTGAAATAAAAGCAACAACACCTTGATGGTTTTCTTGCGTTAATTTATCTAATTTTTCAACTGGAACAAATTGAATAAAATAATTTTTACCAGCAGTAATTTCTTTTAATTCAAAGAATAATTCTTTGTTTATTCCTTTAGAAATAATGATTTTATTGATTTCTTTTTCTGCTTTTATTGCTTCAATTACGGCATGAACACCAAAAATCATTAATTCATCAACCTTTTTTTGATAAAAAGACTTTTCTTCTCTTTGAAAAGAACTAGATGATTTATTCTCGAATTTTTTATGTACTTTATTTTGATGATTCATGTTTTGTGTTTATTTAATTGAATTGAAAAATTCTAAAAAGAAGAATTTAAAAGTACAAAGTTAAACAATAAATGTGAATTCTACCGCTACATTATCACCAAGTGTCTTTGCAACAGGACACGTTTTACCAGCATTTATTACCTTTTGCATAGTTTTTTCATCCCATGAATTTCCTTTCAAATTCATTTCAATTTCAATTTTTTCTATTTTTCTCGGTGCAGCCGACATAATTTTCAAAACTTTTGCTTCAGCAAATTCGAAATTTATTTCGTGTTCTTGACAATAAATTCCCATAATAGTTATCATGCAAGATGCATAAGCTGTTGCGACCAAATCAGTTGGTGAAAAAGCTTCACCTTTACCTTTATTATCAGTTGGAGCATCCGTTATTATTTTTGTTTGCGATTTTTCATGTGTGCATTCCGTTCTTAAATTTCCAAGATATTTTACGCTAGATGTGTACATTTGAACTATTTTTATTTAACTTTGTTTTTTTGTAAAATTAAGCATATTTTCAAAAGCAAGAAAATTTTTAGATAAAAATACAATGAGTGAAATTCTAGATACAGAATCTAATCAAATTCGAATTAAAAAACCCAAATGGCTTAGAGTAAAATTACCAATTGGAGAAAATTACAAAAAAGTTCGAGCTTTAGTTGATGAACATAAATTGCATACAATTTGTGAAAGTGGTTCTTGTCCAAATATGGGAGAATGCTGGGGCGAAGGAACAGCAACATTCATGATTTTGGGGAATATTTGTACCAGAAGTTGCGGTTTTTGCGCAGTTCAAACTGGAAGACCGTTAGAAGTTGATGAATTTGAACCAGGAAGAGTTGCACATTCTGTAAAAACAATGGGGGTAAAACACGCAGTGATAACTTCTGTTGATCGCGATGATTTAAAGGATGGTGGTTCAACTATCTGGACTCAAACAGTTAAAGCAGTAAGACATCAATCTCCTGGAACTACAATGGAAACGTTGATTCCTGATTTTGCTGGAAAATGGGAAAATTTACAACAAATAATAGATGTAGCTCCAGAAATTGTCTCACATAATTTGGAAACTGTTCGAAGATTAACAAAACAAGTTAGGATTCAAGCAAAATACGATAGAAGTTTAGAAGTTTTATTTAGACTAAAAAAAGGCGGAATGAGAACAAAATCTGGCGTAATGTTGGGTTTAGGGGAAACACATGAAGAAGTTTTAGAAACAATGGAAGACCTTAGAAGTGTATCAGTCGATATTTTAACTTTAGGTCAATATTTACAACCAACTCCAAAACATTTACCAGTTCAAGAATTTATAACACCTGAAAGATTCGATGAATACAGAGAAATTGGAATAAAAATGGGATTCAGGTATGTAGAAAGTGGTCCGTTAGTTCGATCTTCATATCACGCAGAAAAGCATATTTTTGACCTTTAGACATGTAAAAAAATAAAATAAATTATGGTTTTTTTGTTTAATAAAAAGCAAAAAAGTAATTAATTTTGCAGTTAATTTTAACAAATTTTTGGAATCTTGGGTGCGATTTCAATTTTAATGATTATTTTAGCACCTATTTTTAGCTAATATAAGTGAAAAACTACAATATGAAAAGTAAAAATTTAATTATCGGAACATTTGGATTAGCAGCAATATCAGCTGTATTTATCTTTACTCCTTTCAATTTCTTTAAGAAAACTGCTTCTTATAACAAAACTTCATTGTCAGTTTTGCAAGAACAAAATGCAAATGACGCAGCAAAATGGTTAGCTGCAAGATATGTTGATTTAGAAACAGGGGAAAGAATTTCTCCAGAAAAATTAAATCAATTAATTAATCAAGAAAAAAATAGAAAACGATCTAATTTAGTTTTTGAAGAATTAGGTCCTGATAATATTGGTGGTAGAACTAGAGCAATTCAACCTGATAGATTTAATACTAATAAAGTTTGGGCAGCTTCCATAACGGGTGGATTATTCTATTCAAGTGATGCGGCTAATTCATGGAATAGAGTTGAAGATTTTCCAGGAGCTCCTTATATTTCTTCGATGACACAGACAATTGATGGGACTGTTTTTGTAGCTACTGGATACAGTAATAGTAGCGACCAATGGTCTGGAAATGGATTGTATTATAAAACAACAAACGGAACATGGCAAGTTGTTCCAGGAACTGAATCTTTATCTTATGTTGATGAGGTAGTTTCTTCTGATGTAACAAATGACGTATTTTTTGCTACTACTACTGGATTAAAAAAATGGTCTATCGGACAAGCATCCTATACTGACATAGTTATACCAGGTGGATCTTGTAATGCGCTTGCAATTTCAAAAGATGGACAGTTAATTGTAACAGCAATTGGATCAATTAACAAAATATTTGTTTCAACTGATGGAGGTACGAATTTTGTTGATAAATCTGGCTCAGATGAAACGGTTAAGGTACCACCAACATCAGGAAGAATGGAAATTGCAATTTCTCCTAGTAAAAATTCATCAAATAATTATTCTTCTTATGCCATTAGAACAGGTGGTAATTTAGAAGGAATGAGTGTTTCTCATGATAATGGGCAACTTTGGAGTCAATTCATCGGGTCTTCAGGGACACCAAGTAATTTAGATATATATAGAGATCAAGGGCAATATAACTCTGTAGTTTCAGTTGTACCAAATGATCCAGAAAAAATTCTTTTAGGAGGAATTGATGTTTGGAAATGGAAACAAAATGTTAATAATCCTCCTGCTGGTGGTTTTGAGGTTTTATCTCAATGGTTTTTTTCTCCAACAAGTGCACTTTATGTTCACGCAGATAACCACGAAATGAAATGGAATTCAAATAACAGACTTTATATTGGGAATGATGGAGGAATCGGAATATCTGACGATTTAGCTACAACATTTTACCCTGCAAATAGAGGGTATAATGTAACTCAGTTTTACGGAATTGCGATGGATAGAAACGGATCTGTAATGGGAGGAACTCAAGATAATGGGTCTTTATACAATGATTTTTCAAATGCTTCTTACAAAGAATTTACTGAAGTAGGTGGTGGTGATGGATTTGAATGTGAAATTTCATTTTATAACCCTAATGTAATGTTTAGTTCGGTTTATTACAATTCAATAAATAGAATTAAAAAAGATAACTCTACAGGTCAATTTACTGTTGGATCATTCGAACCTCCTTTTCCAGCTTCTACTTATGGTCAAACAGGAATTGAAGGAGGTGCTCATCCTTTTCATACAGAATTTGTTTTAGCAGAATATTACGATACAAATTCAAAAGATTCTATTACTTTCTCACCAAAGAAAAACTATTCAGCTGGTAGTAAAGTTAAAGTAGCAAGTATGGCAACAGGAGATACAATTTTATATACAACTCCAACGAGCCTTTACTTTGATGATACTGTTTTTGCTCTACCATCATTAACAAGAACAGATTATAAAGTTACTAATACTATAAATGGTGCAATAATTGACTTAGGTCAAAATTCTTACACACAAATATATAATGCAGGTGGTGCAACAAACCCTCCTGGAACAGATGATACTTTATTAGTTAATGGTGTAAAAATTAAAGTTGGTACAGTAACACCTTATGATCACTTTTTTACTAAAAATGCTGCAACGCAAGAATTACTGGATTTACGTGAAGATAGTATTGATTTTAATATTTCTTGGGATACAATTCGTGTTCAAGATCCATTTCAATCTTGGTTCTTAGTTTATACTTATGCTCACGGTGGTGAATTATGGGGTACAAGAGATGCATTAAGATTAGCTAAAGATCCGACGTGGGTTTTACTAACTTTTAAAGATAATCCAGCACCAGCTGCAGATTTACCTTCTAATTTAGGAACTGGAAGTGTAGATATTGAATTTTCTAAAGACTTAAACTATTGTTTCGTTAGTTGCGGTACGAAAGTATTTAGAATTGATGGTTTAGGAAGTATATACTCTCAACAATCAGACTTTACAACAGCTGCAAATTTAGCTGGTACTTCTAAAAAAACAATTTCTAATTCAAGTTGTGAAGGAATTGCAATTAATCCAAATAATGCAAATGATTTAATCTTATTACAAGGATTTAATGGATCAATTAGTAGATCAAATAACGCAACTGCTGCTACACCTACATTTTCAGCATTAACAGGTTTGGGTGTTGCGGCTTACGATGCAATTATAGATAGACTTAATCCTCAAGTAATTGTTGTTGGAACTGCTCTTGGTGTGAAAGTTTCAGATAACAATGGTGGTTCTTGGATGGATGCTTCGGAAGGTTTTAGAGATGTACCTGTTTTTGAGGTTCGTCAGAACTGGAGAACTTGGGAAGAGGGTTGTACAAGAAATGGAGAAATTTATTTAGGTACTTTTGGTAGAGGAATCTGGGCTTCTTCTTCTTTATTAGGTTTATATGATGAAACTAATGAAGATTTTAAATCTCTAAAAACAAATTTGAAAGTTTATCCTAATCCAACAACTGATGTGTCAATGATTTCATTTAACTTAGTGAAAACATCAAACGTGACAGTGAAAGTATATAATTTAGCAGGTGTTTTAGTTAAAACAATCACTGAGAAAAATATGCAGAAAGGTGCACAAACAATCGATATCAATGCATCTAATTTTAACAATGGAACATACATTGTTAAATTAGAAGCAAACAATACAAGTGAAACTGTTAAGTTTATTAAAATGTAATTTTCATATTTTATTTTTGAGAAAAGTCGCTTTTAAATTTAAAAGCGACTTTTTTTTGTTCATTACAATTTAATTTTTACAATCTTTTCCAAACTTATAGTTTTATTCTTCTTCAATTTAATTTAAATATTTAACTTTGTCAAAAAACAAAAAAATGAGTTCTTACGACGTTACAATTATTGGTTCTGGTCCTGGTGGATATGTTGCTGCAATTCGATGCGCACAAATAGGTTTAAAAACTGCAATTATCGAAAAATATGACACTTTGGGTGGTACTTGCTTAAATGTTGGTTGTATTCCTTCAAAAGCTTTACTTGATTCTTCAGAACATTTTCACAATGCGAAGCATAATTTTGAAGCACATGGAATAAAACTGACAAACCTTGAAGCTGACATTATCCAAATGGTTAATCGTAAGGCAGAAGTTGTTGCTCAAACATCGAATGGAATTAAATTTTTAATGGATAAAAATAATGTTACTGTTTATAACGGTATCGGATCTTTTGCATCCAAAAATCAAGTTCAAGTAACTGATAAAGATGGAAAAACAGAAATATTAGATTCAAAAAATATAATCATTGCAACTGGATCAAAACCAAATTTTTTCCCTGGAATGGAGCCAGATAAAAAACGAATAATTACCTCAACAGAAGCATTAAAATTAAATGAAATTCCTAAAAAAATGCTTGTTATCGGTGGCGGTGTAATTGGCTTAGAATTAGGATCAGTTTATGCAAGACTTGGAACACAAATTGAAGTTGTTGAATTTGCTGACACGATAATCCCAACTATGGACAGAACTTTAGGTAAAGAACTTACAAAAGTTTTGAAAAAAGAAGGATTCAAATTTAATTTAGAGCATAAAGTACAATCAGTAACAAATAATGGAAATTCAGTTTCTCTAATTGCTTTAAACAAAAAGGGAGAAGAAGTTAAATTTGAGGCAGATTATTGCTTAGTAGCTGTAGGAAGAAAACCTTTTACTCAAGGTTTAAATTTAGAAAATGCAGGAATAGTAGCTTTAAAAAATGGACAAATTGAAGTAAATGAACATCTTCAAACTTCTGTTCCAACAATTTATGCTTTAGGTGATGTTGTTCGAGGAGCAATGTTAGCACATAAAGCGGAAGAGGAAGGTGTTTATGTGGCAGAAATCATAGCTGGACAGAAACCACATATCAACTATAATTTAATTCCTGGTGTTGTTTATAC
>CAMBRH010000091.1 GCA_945870115.1 Chitinophaga pinensis
GATAAAATGATATTATTTTTAAGTGATGTAGCTGGTTCTGAGGTCTTATTGATTTTAGTTTTCATTTTGATTTTTTTTGGTTCCAAGAGTATTCCTGGAATTGCCAAGACTTTTGGTAGAACAATTCGCCAAATTAAAGATGCTTCTCAAGATTTGCAAGATGAAATTAAAAAATCAACTGGTGACATGAAAGGCGATTTGAATCTAGAAGGACTTTTTCAAGATACCAGAAGAGAAATCGAACAGCCTTTTGAAGAATATGCAAGTGATTTAGAAGAATCCATTAAATTTGATTCTAAAAATCAAAGCAATTATTTTTTGAACAAACAACTCGAAGCAGAGAATCAATCTAAGAATTTAAAAATAAATCCAGTTGAAACTGTAAATGAAAGGAAAGAAATTCCTGCTGAAATTGAAGCAGAGAAAGTTGTAGCGAAAAATGAACCGTTTGTTAAGGAAGAAGATATTCCTTTGGATCAAAGACATTTGGATTGAGGTTCCTTGATTTTAAGTTAATCTCTTTTCATATTTTCAATATCATCTAGGTCTTTGTGTCTTCCAGAAGATTTTTTATTTAAAACTAAATCATCGTAAGAGATAAAATTCACTAGCATGCCATCAATTTTAATTTTATTCATGTTTTGAAAACATTCTGAAAATGTTACACCATCAATTTCATTTAGCAAATCAATTCTTAACGGTGGATATCCCAATTGAATAATATTTCCAATTTTAAAGAAATCATTTTCACTTAAATTTAAAGATTGAAAGCCAAATTCCTTTAATACGTTTAAAGTTTTCAATACATTTTCTTTATCTATTGCTAACCAAATATCTAAATCTCCTGTATATCTTGGATAACCATATTGACCAACAGCATATCCTCCAACGATGAGATAATCAACCTTGTTTTCTATTAATAATGTTACAAACTCTTTGAAATCTTTGCTGAGCATCAGGAAGTGTTTTAATATATTGTTGTCTTAAAAATTCGATTGCGTAAATTCGTTCTTCAGGAGACTTAGACATCCAATAATCTGAATCATCGTTTTTGTCTTTTAACTGAACTATTCTTACAACTTTTTCCATGTAACAAATATATGCAAAAAAAATGAAAAATCAAAAGTTACTTTTTTAAACCATAAATTTAAGATTCTTGGCATGCGTAAAATTAATTGTGTAGAATTAAATTTTATTTTTTAGATTCAAGTAGATAAAAGATTTAGTGGCGAATAGATTGGGAAATCCAGCGCTGCTTGAGAACCGATTACTACATACATTTTTTCTTAAATAAGGAATTAGAAAATTACTTATTTATATATTGGATTAATATTGTCTTTTGGAATTTTTTCTCCTCTCGAAAATTGAGCTTTATATTCTTGAATATTATAATCTCTTGGTGATGTCCATTTATAAGCAACAATTACAATATTAACTTTATTATTTATATAATCAGATTCCTTAATTTTAAATGAAACCTTTTCATTTTTTAAAAACTTGACACTACGTATAATAGGTGCTTCATCAACATATTCATAATTAAAGTTTTTGATAACATTAAAAGTAATAGAATCATTATTTGCATATTCTAAACCGTGAAATTTTACTAAAATTGAATCATTAGACTTATTTACAGACAAAAACTCCATAAATTTAGATTTATCTTCATTCAGTTTTCCGCTCTCAAAAAAGTTCTTATTATAAATAACATTGCCAAGATCAACTATGTAGCTTCTTATTTCTTTTAGGTTTCCATTATTATAATAAAATTTAATTTGTTTTTCATTTCCTTTAGAGTCGTATATTGAATATTGCTCTAATAAACCTGTGTCAAAATAGAAAAAAGTTGTATCAAATTGTTTACCCCATTTATAGGTTGCTTTTGATTTTATTCTTCCAGTTTCATAAAAATTAATAGATTGACCATTCAATCTTCCATTTCTATAATTACTAATTTCTTTTATGTTTCCATTAGAAAAGTACTCAAAATATTTTCCTACAATTTCATTCTTACTATTATAAGAAAATTTACATTTTAGCACTCCATTAGAATAAAATTCTTTTTTTACTTTTAGATTTTCATTTTTGCAACTACCTGTTAACAAAAGTGAAAGTAATAACGTTCCTTTTACTATGAAATTTAACGAAATCCTGATATAATCCATGGGTTTTTTTTCTAATTTATTGACTGGAGGTAATAATTCTAATTTTATTACTGAAAAGAGAAAAATTCTCACAATCCCAATTTCTTCTTATACTTCTTATACAAATCTGTTTGAGAATTTGTTACTTCAAGAATTTCTCCATCAATCAGAATTAGCGTTACATCATTTGTTCTCATGTCTAAGGCATTTCCTTTTGAGACAAATAAAGTTGCTTTTTTACCAACTTCGATTGAACCGTATTCTTTTTCAATTCCCATTATTTCGCAAGAATTTAGTGAAATACTTTTTAATGCTTCTTCCATCGGTAAACCATAAGCAACAGCTGTTCCTGCTAAAAAAGGAATATTCCGTGCATTCATTGCTTCCATATCACCTTCGTTTTGCAAACAGAATTTAACTCCTCCTTGAAAAAGTAAAAACGGCAATTTATAAGGTAAATCAACTGCGTCGTCTTCGTTTTCGGGCAAAGAATGTAATCTTGGCAACATTACTGGGATTTTTGCATCACGCAAACGATCTGTCACTAAATATGAATCATATCCACCAACTATTACAGGGAATTTCAATTCTTCAAGCTTACAAAAATCTATGATATCTAAAATTTGTTGAATGTCATTGGCATGAATATACAAGCGTTTTGTTCCAATAAATAATTCTTTCATGGAATTGAAGCGCAAATCCATCACATGCTTTTCTGGATTTTTTGCATAGATTTTTGCTGATTCAAAAAATTGAACAATTTTCGCTTTATTTTCTTCGTATTTATCATTTCGCTTTTTATCAGCGTGATTTGTTTCACCATTTGAAATACTATTTGGCCACTCCAAATGAATTCCATCGTCGGCTTTAATAACTGCATCTTCCCAATTCCAACCAGCTAGGTGCAAAACACTAGAACTTCCAGAAATACTTCCACCACGCGGTGTCGCCTGCGTAATTAAAACGCCATTTGTGCGCACCGTTGAAATAACTTTTGACTCCACATTGTAAGCAATTAAAGAACGAATATGCGGATTCAAATCACCTACTTCGTTGAAATCATTTGTAGCACGAATGGCATCAATCTCTGTTAAGCCTAGAGTCGAATTTGGCGCAACTAATCCTGGATAAACGTGTTGTCCCTGCAAGTCGATTATTGTGTCCCATTCATTTTTACGAATAGTATAAGCCAAAGCATTTTTAACGAAAAGAATTTTTTCATCTTTAATCCCAATAATTGAATTACTTACCATTTCTCCATTTCCAATGTGCAAAAATCCATTTGTAAGTAAAACTCGCTGATTTTCTTGAGCGAAAATGCTGGAGAATATTATGCTTAAAAAGATAAATATATATTTCATTTTTTTGTTTTTATTTTATTTCACACAAAGGAGAAAAATTTAGTTTATTTTTCTAGCTAAGACGCAAAGTTATCTAACTGTTTAAATTTTCTATTTGTTTCTCGACATATTAATTTCAGTGGTTTTTGACATGGTTTTTAAACAAAAACTCACGCCAAAAACTTGTCAACTTTATATTTTCACGACGGACTTCATCCGTCGTTACAAATATTTGATACCTACGGCATCATAAGGTATTTCATTTGTTATTACAAGAAAAATCACCATTCCAAATGAATTAAATTTATTCTTCATTTTCAACTCTTAATTCTTCATTTTTCTTCTAATGCTCATTATGTCCTTCACTTCCTTCTTCGCCAATAGTCCCGCAATGGAAATGTTTTGCTTTCTTTTTGATAAATGGTTTTGTTTCACTTCCTTTTTCTGATTCAGATAACATTTTTGAAATAATTCTTGCTTTTTCAGCTTGATTTATTTTTCTCAATTCAACATCTTTTTTAGAATTAAATAGTACTTCACCATCAACAATCGTCATTTCAACTTTTGCTTCAATGCTTAAAGGGTTAGTTGACCACAACACAACATCAGCATCCTTTCCAACTTTCAGGCTTCCCATTCTGTCATCTAAATGCAATAATTTAGCAGGATTTAGCGTAACCATTTTCCAAGCTTCTTCTTCTGTTGCTCCACCATATTTTACTGTTTTTGCAGCTTCTTGATTTAATCTTCTTCCCATTTCTGCGTCATCAGAATTTATTGCAGTAACAACTCCCATTTTTGTCAACATGGCAGCGTTTTGCGGAATTGCATCATTCACTTCATATTTATAAGCCCACCAATCAGCGAAAGTTGAAGCTCCAGCTCCATGATTTTTCATTTTATCTGCTAATTTATACCCTTCCAAAATATGCGTAAACGTATTCACTTTAAAACCCATAGAATCTGCTAAATGCATCAACATATTGATTTCCGATTGCACATAAGAATGACAAGTTATGTTTCTTTGACTTTTCAAAATTTCTAGTAAAACTTCTAATTCTAGGTCTTTTCTGTACGAATTTGGATTGGCAATTTTATCTTTTTCATATTTTTTTGCTCTTTCAAAGGCATCAAACATAATTTGCTCCACTCCCATTCTAGTTTGTGGAAAACGTACCGTGTTAAAATCTCCCCAATTTGCTTGTTTTACATTTTCACCCAAAGCAAATTTAATAAATTTTGGAGCATTCGGAATCAACATTTCTTCTGGCGTGTGACCCCATTTCAGTTTTATCAATCCTGATTGTCCTCCGATTGGATTTGCAGAACCATGCAACAATTGAGAAGCAGTTACACCGCCTGATAATTGTCGGTAAATATCAATGTCATCAGAATTGACAACTTCACCAATATTTACTTCTGCTGAAATCGCTTGTCCGCCTTCGTTTACGCCATTGCTAACTGCTATGTGAGAATGTTCGTCAATGATTCCAGAAGTAACATGTTTTCCTTTTCCATCAATCACTTTTGCATTATTTGGAACAGTTGGACTTCCTTTTCCTGCGAATTTAATTTTTCCGTTTTCCAAAACGATTGTTGCATCATCAATTATTCCATCTTTTTCATTGGTCCAAAGTGTGACGTTTTTTATGACAACAGTTTCTGTTTTAGGTTTCTCAGTGAAACCATAAGCCATATTTGGAAACCAAAAACTTGCTTCAGATTCTTCTTTATCCTTTTTGGAATCTGAGCCCGTCGAAGATTTAGTTTTTTCAGCAGTTTCATTTCTGATTGCGCTCCATTTCACCCAAGTTCCATCTGCAATTGTTCCATCACCTTCAAAAACTCCAAACTTCATATTCGCTTTGGCGTGCAAACTCACACTTCCCTCCCACTTCAAATCATCAGATGAAAATTGCAGTGTAACATCATTTCCAATTAAATTAATGTAACATGGAATTTCCAAGGTATCTTTTACAATTTCAACTGTTTTTTGTTTCCTTTTGCGCTTGCTTGGTTTTGAATTAGTCGCTGTATTTGCATTTCTTTTTTTGATAATTGCACTTGGTTTTTCTTTTGTTCCAGAAATTTCCAAAGTCAAATATTCATTGTCAACAATCAAATTGTATTTTCCTCGAATATCTATTTTTTGACTTGTTGCAAGGATTTTTTGTTCGCCCAAAATCCAAGATTCGAGTAACATTGCCTCTTCTGAAAAAGGATTTGAGTCATAAATTGAAAACGAAGCTTTTTTTCCTTCATCCAAGGTTCCAAAATTTGCTTCAATGCCTAATATTTTTGCTGGATTTAAAGTCAAAGCTTCCAATGCTTCACTTTCTTTTAATCCATTTTTAAGCGCGATTTTAATATTTTTCCAAAAATTAGCAGACGTTAAACCAGCACTTGTAAATGAAACTGGAATTTTATTTTCAAACAACAAACTTGGATTTAAAGGAGCATTTTCCCAATGCTTCAAGTCACTCAAAGAAATCTCTTTTGCGATATAAGGATCTTTAACATCGTAAGCTAAAGGGAAATTTAATGGTAGAATCACATTTGCTTTTAACTTAGAAAGTTCATCAACAATTGCATATTCATTTCCAGAACCCAAATAAGTAAAGTTTAAATTAAATTCAAAAGCAATTTTTTGAGCCCTTAAAATTTCTAATTTATCGCCCGTTTGAAAAACAATATTTTTCTTAATTTGTGTTGAAAGAGCATCTAAAGAGAGATTATTCTCTTTCTTCGTTGCGTTTTCGTACCACTTTAAATCGTACAAGGTTTGTCTCAATAAAGCAATACTTCCCATTTGAGAGGATGGATAAGTTTGATTTGAAATTCCTTTCGAGAAAGAAAAAAACGGATTTCCATTTGCTGAAATTAATTGTTTTGAATAGTTCGTTGTTCCTAATGAAAAAACAGCTGAAATTCCTTGACAAATTCCATCGTTTTGATGTGTCGAAACGATTCCAAATCCCATTTTGATATATTCTTCGATTCCTTTTTCATCAAAGGTATAAATTGCAGAAGCAGCAACTTCTGGATGAATAGATTCATTCCAATAATAAGCACCTTCTTTGGATGTTTCAATTTGTGGGAAAAATGAATGACGACCAGAAATTTTAGGCAAACCAAGCGAAGAATTTGTTTCAATAAATGCTGGAACAATCGTTTTTCCTTGTAAATCAATCACCAAAGCATCATCTGGAATTAAAACAATAATTCCAATATTGATTATTTTATCATCTTGAATTAAAATAGTTCCTTTATCAATTGTTTTTGTTGGAGAAACAAGAATTGTAGCATTTTTTAATGCAATAAAATTAGGTTTTGATTGCTTTACTCCGTTCAAAGGATTGATTTCTTGCGAAAAAGATGAAAAAGCGAGAATAATAAAAAAAATTGAAAATATTTTCATTTATAATTTAAAAAAGGGATAGTTTTAGTTGGTAAAGCTAAATAATTTTTATGAAAATAAGGCATAAATCAGATAAGATTCCTTATTTTTGCAGAAAAAATAAAATTATGTACGATATTTTAGTTCGCTCGCATTCAGGTTTAAGATGGATTGCTTTGATTCTTTTAGTAGTTGCAATTGTCAACGCTTTAGGTGCTAGAACAAAAGGAATTTATGTCAAAAAGGATAAAATGATTAACCTTTTTGCGATGGTTTTCATTCATGTTCAAGTAACTTTAGGATTAATCATGTATTTTCAAAGTCCACGAGTGAATTTTGTTGAAGGATGGATGAAATCTCCTCAATTGCGTTTCTTTGGAATGGAACACATTGCAATGATGGTTTTAGCGGCTGTTTTATTGACAATTGGACGTAAAAAAGCGGAAAAAGAATCAAATCCAAATAACAAACACAGAAAAATATTCATGTGGTACACAATTTGTTTGGTAATTATTTTCTTAGCTATTCCTTGGCCTTTTAGACAGGCATTAGGTATCACAACGTGGATGTAAAAAGTTTAAAACAATATAGAATTTAAAATCAGATTAATTTTCCCTCCTTGAGGAGAAGAAAAAGCAAGGCTTTTGAAGACCAAGCTTTAGCGAGAGGAAAAAAGGGAGGTGAAAGTTTAAATTCATCACCCACCTCAATCCTCCCTCAAGGGAGGAAGATGTAAAAACCTAATATATCAGTTTTAAAATGAAATATTCAGCTTTATTTTTCATTGTAATGTGTTTTTCATTCTCATCTTGTACTGAAAACAAAACAGAAACTTTTGAAGATACTTCAAGCGAAAAAGTTGAAGTTGATGCAAAATCACTATTCATTCTACATTGTGAATCTTGTCATGGTTTGGATGGTAAAAAAGGAACTTCTGGTGCAGCAGATTTATCAACAAGTAAATTTTCTGATAAAGAAATTTTGAATGTGATAGAAAATGGAAACGACAAAGGAATGATGCCTTACAAAGATTTGATTGCTACTAAAAATGAGCGAAATGCTTTGGTGGAATATGTTAAAACATTAAGAATTTCTAAATAAAAATTATGCAAGAAGGACACGTAACTGTTGATGCTGTTGAAGAAACCTGCGTTCTTATTGGGATAGTTACATCAGATATTAACGAAAAAATAGCGAGTGAATTTTTATATGAATTGGAATTTTTAGCTTTAACAGCTGGAGCGATAACTCAAAAGAAATTCTTGCAAAAAATGCCTTTTGCCAACCCAAAAACATTTGTTGGAAAAGGTAAATTAGAAGAAATTAGAGATTACATCAAAGAAAACGCGGTAGAATTGGTAATTTTTGATGATGAACTTTCTCCATCACAACTGCGAAACATTGAACGTGTTTTAGAATGTAAAGTATTGGATCGCAATATTTTGATTTTAGACATTTTTGCTTCTCGAGCGAGAACTTCTCATGCGAAAACGCAGGTTGAATTGGCTCAATTACAATATATGTTGCCAAGATTGACGCATCTTTGGACTCACCTTGAAAGACAAAAAGGAGGAATTGGAATGCGTGGACCTGGAGAATCTCAAATTGAATCAGACAGACGAATAATTCAAATGCGAATTTCTTTAATGAAAGAAAAATTGATTGAAATTGACAAACAAATGTCTATTCAACGAGGAAATCGTGGTCAATTAGTTCGTGTTGCTCTAGTTGGATACACCAATGTTGGTAAAAGTACTTTGATGAATTTATTGAGTAAATCAGAAGTTTTTGCCGAAAATAAATTATTTGCAACTTTAGATACAACCGTTAGAAAAGTAGTGATTGAGAATTTACCATTTTTACTTACTGATACAGTTGGATTTATTCGAAAATTACCTCATCAATTGGTGGAATCCTTTAAATCAACTTTAGACGAAGTTCGTGAAGCGGATTTATTAATTCACATTGTGGATATTTCGCACGAAAAATTTGAAGATCAATTTAGAGTTGTGAATGAAACGTTGGCGGAAATTGATAATACCGAAAAAACTTCAATAGTAGTTTTTAACAAAATTGATGCCTTTGAAGATGTTAACGAAGACCTGGATTCAGAGCATTTTGAGGAGTCAAGAACTAGTTTGGAAGCCTTAAAGAAAACTTGGATGTCAAAATTAAACAATACACAGTGTATTTTTATTTCTGCAACTGATAAGGAAAATATCGAAGAATTAAAATCAGTTATTTACGAAGAAGTAAAACGCATTTTTCAAATTAGATATCCTTATAATCACTTTTTGTTTTGAGAAGGAATAATAATCTTTTTTTTCGCTCATAATCTCAAATTTTAGACAAGAATCGAAGTTTTAAATTTAAAGCTTTTTGAAAGTTCTATGTTCAAAGGGATAGTGTTTTTAATTCCGTTTGATAATTATAAAATTAATTGTAAATTTGTTAAAAATAATATTCCATGACACAGGTAGTTTTAAATATTGAAGACGACAAACTAAATGCTTTTATGACATTTATTAAAACTTTAAATTACATTTCTGTTGAAAAAGAAATTGATTTGACTTCTTGGCAAATTGAACAATTAGATATTGCATTAGATGAACACCAAAATGGAATTGCAAAATATACAACATGGGAGGATGCAAAAAAAGATCTATTTGCAAAATTCAAGGTTAAATGAAATATAATTTAGTTCTTAGCGAACGTTCATTACAATAAATTGAAAAAGCTGCATTTTGGTTATTTGATAAAAAAGTAGGTCTTGAAATTAGATTTTTAAAAGAACTTGAAAACAACCTTAATTTTATTCAAAAACATCCCTTAAAATCACAAATTCGGCATAAAGATGTGCGAATAAAATTTATGAGCAAATTTCACTTTGGGATTCATTATATTATTGAAAATAATACTGTTTTTGTTCTTGCAGTATTTCACACAAGCCAAGATTCTGAAAATTGGTAAATTCTTGAACTGAAAATTAGATTTCGTTAGAATCACTTTTTGTTTTAATAGTTTATTTCATTTTCACAATAAAATCAAAAATTAACTTTGAGTTTAATATTTCATTATTAATCATTTCTAAATTGTTTTCAATCAGAATTAAAGAATCTTCTTTTTTTTGATACATTTTACATTTTTCACCTATTATAAATTCAAATTTCTCATCTGAATAAGTCATTTTATCATAATTTGAATCTTCATCTTCCGGGAAATTAATTGCATGCTGAACCCAATTAGGAAAATGACTTTCTTCTACAATTTTACAAGGGAAATCATTTTCAAAATAAATCTCGGTTGATTTATAACCTAATTCTCCTCTTGATATTGTTTTGGCAAAGACTAATTCTTTACCGTGAAAATATGCACTTACACTTCCCCAAAAAGTTAAATTTGGATAATTAAAAAGTATTAACTTATTTCCCCTAAATAAGGAATCAATTGAATTTACATATTCTCCAATTTTGTTATCGGTTAATTCTTGACTAAAACAAATTGATAAATTAAAAATAAAAAAAGTTATAATTTTTAGTGTTTTCACCATCATTTTCGACTTACAATTTCCATACTCCTAGAAAAATTTGACACTACTAATACCTTGTCTTAAAATGCAATTATATTTTAAGAATTGTATAAATAGAAAATCCAAAAGTAAGTTAAATTGTAAGAAGAAAAAATGCAAAGGAATTATATTAATATTTTAATTACATCCTTTTTGCCACTTTGAATCATATATTCAATCAAAACACTTTTTCCTGTTACAGACAAGCGGCTTGTTAAATCTTCTACTTTTTCGATTGGAACATTGTCAACTTTTGTAATAATCATTTCTTCTTCAAAACCAATTGATTTAAGTTTTCCAGCACTTATTGTTCTTATTTTTGCACCGTATTTTGGATTCAATTCCTTTTTTTCTTTGTCAGTTAAAAGTATGAAAGTTGCTCCTAAAGCTGTATTTTTAATAATGTCACTTTTCTTTAAAAGTTTGGTTTCACCTTCGCTATTTCTTAAAACAATGTCTACAATTTCTTCATCTCCTTTTTTGGTTCTAACCGTAACTGTAACTTTATCACCTGGAGTTCTTTTCCCAATTTCTTCTTGAAGAGAAGCGACAGAATTAATTTCTTTTGTTCCAATTTTCAAAATTACATCGCCATCTTTGACTCCTGCATTTGCAGCTCCACCATTTTCTATCACTTTGGCGATGAAAACTCCTTTTAAATTTGGTAAATCATTTTTCTCTTTAATTTCTTGATTTATTTGTGCCAATTGAACTCCTAAAAATCCTCTTTGAACAATTCCGTAATCGATTAAATCACGCATTACTTTTTGCATTAAATTGACTGGAATTGCAAAAGAATAACCTGCATAACTTCCAGTCTGTGAGGTAATTGCGGTATTTATCCCCACTAATTCTCCTTTAGTATTTACCAAAGCTCCTCCACTATTTCCTGGATTTACTGCAGCATCTGTTTGAATAAAAGATTCAATTGGATTTGAGTCAGATCGCGTTTTATCACCTAAAAGATTGATGTTTCTTGCTTTTGCACTCACAATTCCTGCTGTAACTGTTGACGTTAAATTAAATGGATTTCCAACTGCTAAAACCCATTCTCCAACTTTTAAATCATCCGAATTTCCTAAAGAAATTGGACTTAAATTCTTAGCCTCAATCTTTAAAACTGCTAAATCAGTCGAAGGATCTGTTCCTACAACTGTTGCTGTATATTTTGAATTATCATTTAAAATAACTTCAATTTCATTAGCTTCATTGATTACGTGATTATTTGTCACGATATAGCCTTCGGAAGAAAC
>CAMBRH010000092.1 GCA_945870115.1 Chitinophaga pinensis
TTAAACGCAAAGTGCGCAAAGTTTATTTTATTTATTTTTTAGTTGTTCCTGCTAAGTATTCATGACTCATAATTCATAACTCATTTTTCAAAACGTCTCTCATTGTAAAAACGCCTTTTTTACCTATGGCCCATTCGGCTGCTAAAACAGCGCCCAAAGCAAAACCATCGCGACTAAAGGCTTCGTGTGTCATTTTTATACTGTCAACTTCAGATTTATACTCAATCGTATGCGTACCCGGTACATTTGGCAATCGATAAGCTGTTACACTTAGTTGATTTTCATTTACATATGGCTCTTCGTTTTCTCCACAAACCCATGACATATAAGAATCATTATTTTCTAAAATTCCATTTGCCAAAGTTATTGCAGTTCCGCTTGGTGAATCCAGTTTTTGCGTGTGGTGAATTTCTTCAATTTTAGCAACATAATCTGTTTGATTACTCATCAAAGCTGCTAATTTTTCGTTCAATTGAAAGAAAATATTAACCCCAACGCTAAAATTACTTGCATGCAATAATGTACCTTCAACTTGTAAACACAATTCTGAAACTTCAGTTAAATAATCATTCCAACCAGTTGTACCTACTATAATTGGCGTATTTTCAACTAAACTTTTTTTAATGTTTTCGACAGCAATTTGCGGTTTTGTAAATTCAATTACACAATCAACTAAAGAAAAATCTTGCAAATTCAATGGATTTTCGGATGTAACTTTCCAGGAAATTTGGTGACCACGATTTAGAGCAATCACTTCAATTGCTTTTCCCATTTTGCCATAGCCGATTAATCCTATCCTCATTCTTTTTTTAAAACACAAAAATAGCAAACTCTTTAGAGTTTACAAGTTATTTAACGAAAATTAAGTAATTTAAAGTCAAAAATTAGCATTAATTTAACTCTGACAACCATTTCATCGTATCAACTCCATCAGCATAATCATTTAATGCAGGTTTTTGAGCCTTTCCAAAAGGAATAAAATTACGTCCTACAATCGCCTGAATATTTTCAGAATTTGATTTTATATATTCTTCCAATTCTGTTTCATTTTCATAATGGTGATAAAATAGCATTGCTAAAGGAGAAAAAAGTTCTTTTGATTCTTTAAATAATAAAAAACCATTATCCAAGATTTTTTGTTGTCCCATCAAGTGAATTGCCTTATTATAATCATAATTATTTGCATATTTATGATGATTTACAATGTCAGAAAATTCCAAAATCGATTCAATTAAAGTATTCAAATTATAAGCTACAGGTAAAAAAACTTGAGAGACATTTCTACAACCCAAACCAAAATAAGTGAAAATATCTTCTCCTAAAAGTTTTAATTCTTCTTTTGTTTCATTTCCAGAAATCACAGCAAGTGACGTTCTATTTTTTCTAAATATATGTGGATATTTACCAAAATATTGTTCAAAATAATGCATCGAATTATTACTACCAGTTGCAATAATCGCATCAATATCTCCTAATTTATATTCAGAAATAGTTATTTTTTCATCTAATTCAGGATTAAATTTCAATAAAATTTTTATAATTGCTGGAAGTAATGTTTTGTCATCCGAACTTAATTTTACTACAGCTTTGCTTCCGCTTAAAACCACAGAAATAAAATCATGAAATCCAACCAAAGGAATATTCCCAGCCATAATTATTCCAACTCGTTTCGGAGCATGAACAAATGAATAATTTTGTAGCCATGAATTTAAATTTTCTTCTATTAATAATTCAGACCAAGCTAACAATGATTTTCTAATATTTACTTCTGTGAACCAACCGTTTAGAAAAAATTGTTTTTTCACAACTTCGTCAATTTCATTAAATTCATTTTCAGTGATTCCAAGTTGAAAACTTGTCCAGGATTTATTTTCGCCTAAAAGTTTAAAAATCGGAGAAAGATTTGAAAAAGATTTAATTATTGAATTTTGTTCCATGACTATTACTGAAATATTTTTACCCTTTTGTCTAAAATAAAAAAGTCCAATCCATTTCTGGATTGAACTCTTATTGTGACCTCGTCAAGATTCAAACTTGAAACCTCTACAGCCGTAATGTAGTGCTCTATTCAGTTGAGCTACGAAGCCTTATTTCGAGTGCAAAGATACTACTTTATTTTATATTTGCAACCAATTTAAAATTTTTATTGAATTTCTGCACTCAAACCTCTTTCAAGTAAAGCTGTGCACAAAGGCTCCAAGGTTTCATATTCACCTCTTTTTACTTGACATTTTCCTTTGTAATGAATTAAATGCGTACATTGTTCAGCCTGCTCAACTTCATGTTTGCAAACTTTTACTAATGAATCAATTACATGATCAAAGGTATTGAAATCATCATTAAATACAATTAAATCTCGTTGGCTAACTAAAAGTTCAATAGCTTCAATTTCTGGAGAATAATCTACTTCTGTCATTTTAAATATTTTTTTACAAAGTTAGGGAATTTTAATTGCAAATTAAAAAAAATCAAGGTTTTTCTAAAATACTTTCTCCTTTTTCCTTCAGAAGTTTTTCAGCTTCAGCTAAAGTAATTCTATCACCATTGTAATACGCAGTGACAAAAGCATCCGTAATTCCTTTTTGAATGACCGCATTTTTTGTATCCATACAAGCAGATACTGATTGAAAAATTCCGGTTGAATAGCGAATTTTTCCATCTGCAAGTTTTTTAGAAACCACATTTTCAGTGTATTTCAATTGTTTTGTTGTTGCTGGTGAATTGTAAGCACCAATTTGAACTGTGTAAAATAATCCCAATTTTGTTTCAACTGCAATTGCTTTTACCGCGTCCTTCCCTTTGTTGTAATCTGAAACTTTGGAATCTATTGATTTCGATTCTTTAACTTCAGTATTAACAACTTTGATTCCTAATTCCTTTAACTCTTTTTCTTTATTAGTCTTTTCTTTTGAATCTATCTTTTTGTCATTAGTTATGATAGACAAATTAGCAGAATTGCTTTCAACTTCTGAACTTGGAACACAAAGTCCAGCATTTTGCAATCTTCTAGCCTCAGAAATTGAAATTCGCTTACCGTCGCAATACGCAACAATAAATGCATCTCTGTAACCAAATTTTCTAATCGATTTTTTAGCATCAGAAGCAGTCAATAAACTGTTGAAATATCCTGTAATATAACGTGTTACTCCTGTTTTAATAATTTCTCCTGTTACTGGTGTGAATTCTGTAAATAGATTTGATTTTAATGGTCTTCTAAAAGCTCCAACTTGAACTCTATAAACCAATCCCATAGGCATTTCTGCACCGATTTTAACCCTCTCACTTACAGATTCTGTTTGTGGTGTTTCAAATATCTTGAATGGAATAATCGTTGCTGAAATATTAGTATTAAGCACTTTACTATCCACAACTTTTGAACTAGCAACATAATTGGATTCAACTCCATCTGCAAACATTTTCTCTAATGTTGCCAATGAATTTTCTGTTTTTGTTAAGTTTTGATAAGTTGCAAGTTTTTCCTTTTCAACTAAATCAACTTCTTTTAAGTTTTTAGATTTTGCTACAACAATTTCCAATTTGTTTTTCACATTTTGCTGAATGCTTTCACTTGGATTTTTAGCTAAAAGTGAAACCGCTTGATTATAATCATTTTTTGCTATTTCTAATTCTTCGTAAGCACTCGTTTTATTTTTAGAAGCATTTGTTTTTTCTTCAAAAGCAACTTTTAATTCAGAATAATTTGAATTTTTACTTAAAGAAACTTTTTCTTCTTCAGTGTAATCACCATTTGATTTATCAGAAGAAACAACCAATTTATTTGCATTTTCCTCACTTGTTCTGACAATAAGCTCAGCTTCAACATTTTTTAATTCAAGTTTCAGTAAATTTAATTGTTTTTCTTTGTTTTCAATTTCCTTAATGATTCTAACTTTTTTCGTTTTATCACTTTCTGTTTTTTGTGCAGTTTTTAATTGCTCAATTGCTTGTTTCATGTCAGAAATATCAACTGAAATTATTCCTTTTCGTCTTATCAAAGAATTTTTACTTTCTAAAGATAAACTTGTTGCTTTTGCATCGACTGTTTGAAGAGAAGTAATATCTTTTAATAATTGTGATGAATAAGAA
The DNA here is from genome assembly GCA_945870115.1 of Chitinophaga pinensis. Taxonomy (GTDB): domain Bacteria; phylum Bacteroidota; class Bacteroidia; order Flavobacteriales_D; family Crocinitomicaceae; genus M2408. Next base: position 4,087 of record CAMBRH010000092.1, read on the forward strand.
ACATTTTCTAAGTTTTTAACATTATCAGCTTGTAACCCTTTAATTTCTTTTAGTATTTCTTCTTTTCGGGAATCTTTTTTGGTTTTTAAAAGTTCTTTTTGCAAAGTATTAATTTCAGTTTCATTACGAACAACAATAGCCAAAGCCAATGTATCTTGAATAAAAATTGACTTATCCACTAGGCTTGAAGCATTCGCAGACATTGCTTTTGAAGCCAAATCTTTGTTTTTTGTTACTAGGTTTACTTTATTTTCTGAAGATTTATCAGTAATTTCAATTTGTTTTTCTTGGTTTACAATTAATTCTTCCTTCAGTTTCTTTTCATCCTTTTTGGAAATAGCTGGATTTGAAAGTTGATCTAAAATTGACTTTTCATTCGTTTTCAATTCTGTCAAAATTGGATCTTCAACAAAAGTTTGATTTGAAACTGAATTATTTGTATTTAAATCAGTGTTATTTGTTGATTTTGAATTTTGATTGTTGCTGTCATTTTTTGCTAAAGAAGGATTTTTAATCTGTTCTACCCTACTCTTAGATTCTGCTATCAATTCAACTAAAACTTCATTTTCCGCATTTAATTTTAAATCTTCTTTAATCGCATTTTGTTTCTCATTAGCCGCTTTTTTTGCTGTCAAATTTGTTTGAAGCTCTTCTTCTCGCTTAACATTTAATTGATTAATCTCCGAAATATTTTCTGGGTTTTCCCGCATTTCAGATTTGTAATTTTTGTCAACTGCAGATAATAATTCTTCTTTTTTAATTGTAGCTTTTATTTCCTTTTGAACAAAGATTTTTGAATCATTTTCACGTTTTTCACTCGCTTCTTTTATAGCTACATAGGAATCTTTTTTATTTATCAGACTTGTATCTGCTGGATTTTTTTGAATCAATTTTTCTAAAGATGTCAATTTTACATCAGTCAAACTTTGCAATTTATTTTCTTCGACAATTAATTTTTCTTGTTTAGACTTTTCACTTGTCGATTTAGAACTTTTTATTGCTTCAGTATTTTTCTCAAAACTTGGACTAATAGTTTTTATCACATTTAAATCAGCAATTATAGCACTATTTTCATTTTTAACATCTGTTATATTAGAATCAGTTGTTTTAGAATCAATTGCTTTAGAATCCTCTGTTTTTATTTCAGTATTTACAAGGGAAGGATTTTTTATTTGCTCTGTTCTAAGTTTAGAATCCTCCATTAATTCAGCTAAAACTTGATTTTCAGCACTTAATTTCAAATCCTCTTTTAAGGCAACTTTCTTAGCATTCGCTTCGATTTTTGCAGTTAATTTTTCTTGTAATTTTACTTCGCTTGCAACATTTTGCTTATTCTCTTTAATCTCGTTAGAATAGATTTTGTCGACTTCTGCTAATAAATCCTCTTTTTTTATTGACGCTTTTATTTCATTTTGTAACAATTGCTTTGATTCATTTTCTCGATCTTCACTTTGTTGCTTGATAGCTAAAATACTTTCTTTCTTGTTCAATAAACTTGTATCAGCAGGATTTTTTTGAATCAACTTTTCAAGTTCAGTTAATTTAACTTCAGCAGATTTTTGCAAGTTATTTTCTTCTGAAATTAAATTTTCTTGTTTTTGCTTTTTATCTAAAGTAGTAGAATTTTTTATTTCATTTGTTTTTTTCTCATAATTTGGTGAAATTTCAACTATATTTTTGACATCAATTTCAGAACTTGAAGTTTTATTATCTCGTATTTTGTTATCTATAGTCTTATTATCATTCGTTTTATTATCAATGGTTTTATTTATATTCGTTTTATTATCAATGGTTTTATTTTCACTAACATTTGCCCTTGAACTACCGTTCAAGGTATCAAAGCTATCGCTTTTCTTATCAATTTGAATTCCAAGAACTTTAAGTTCTGCATCTTTTTCAGCTTGCGTTTTTTCTTTTGTTGTTTTATTGTCTGTAACTTTACTATCAACGATTTTATTATCTAAAGTTTTAATATTATTAATTTTATTATCAGCGGTTTTAAGGTCTTGTTTTTCAGCAATGTAATCGTCTTTAACTTTCGTGTCAGAAATACTAAAAGAAGCCATTCCCATTGTTCTTTTTTCAATTCTTTTATCCGTCTCTTCTAATAATTCTTTTATTAAACTCAATTCATGTTTAATCGTTTCATCTGATGGATCTTTCGCAAAATCTCTTTGAAGTTTATCTTTTTCTTTAGATAATAATTTGATAAATTCATGGTCCTCAGACTGTGCTTTATCCATTTTCTGATTTTCTGTCAATTTACTGTCCTCATCAACTGTCATTAAAATTGCAAAATGATTTGGTTTTACACGATTTGCAAATTGAGCAGTTGATAATTTCTTTTCTGGATTTGTTTCAGGAAACTTTTTTTCCAATTCGACTTGAAAACTTAAAATATTATTATTTAGATTTTCGTTCAATTTAACCAAATTATCCAATTTCTTTTTTAATTCAGCGTCTTTTGGATTTTGTTTTAAAGCTTCCTCTGTAGTATTTATTTCTTTAGAAAGTTGGAATTTCAAGTATTTTTCTTCTTTCTGTGTATATTTTAATTTTTGTTCTTCCGTTAACTGTGAATCTTTTGCAATTGCGTCAATGTTTTTTTCATAGTCTGGAGTTAACAAACTTGCTATCTCTTTTTCATTAGCATTTAAACTTACTTTTTTAACCACAGATTTTTTGGAATTATCTGTATTTTTTGGTACATAAGTTTGTGCAGCGAGATCAATTCCTAAAGTTTTTGATTGTTCTTCAACATAAGCTTTCAAGGTTCTGGCATTTTGAGTATCTGTTTCAGAAAGAGATTTTTGAGCATCAGTTGAATTTGTTGCAGTTGTTGGAGCTTTAGAATTTATGATTTCTTGTAAATACGCTAACTTTTTTTCAATTTTTGTTAAGTCATCCTTTTGAGTTAGTAATTTTGTGTCAACCGTTTTTAATTCTTCATCTGTATATTTAATTTCCCCTTGTTTGTCTTCAATTTTCTTTTGAATAGCAGGCTGGTCTTTCGCTTTTGCGTCAGCCATTTTTATATCTAAATCCAACAATTCATTTTTGGCTCTGATTTTCATATCCAAAAATTCCTTTTGTTTTGCTAACGTTTTTTTGATATCCTCTCTTTTAGTAACCAATTGATTAACTAATGATTCAGAGGCTAAAACTGTTTTATCCTTTTGTAAATCTAAAATATAAGCTTTATTATCATTTATTTCTTGCGCCATTACTGCAAATTCCTTTTTATCAAAAGCTTCAGAAATTTGATTTGCCATAGCTTTTGCTTTATCAGCTTCAGCTTGACTAGTTTTTACAACTTTGGCAATAGAATCTGCGTAAGGAATCAATAATTTGCTTTCTTTTTCTTTAGAATTTAATTCATTAACTATTGAAGCAGCTTTCTCAATTAACAACTTTTTATCATCCCCCGATTTTGAGTCAGCCATGGCAACAGTCGTTTTCAATTCAGCTTGTAAACTGCCTATTTCTTTTACATTTTCAAGTACTTTATCTATTGCTTTACGTTGTACTTCCTGTAGGTTTTTAGTTTGATTATCTTGGTTTTCAGCAAGTTTTACAATATTTTCTTTTACTTCTTTGTCTGTTTGTTTTACATAACCAATTTGTGCGTAAATTTCTTTATTCTCACTACTTTTATCTAAAGCATTTAAGTCAAATTGTTGTGAATTTGGATTTAACTCAGAACGAACACGAGCAATTTCTGTCATCGTTCCTTGCGAATCTTCAACATTTTCATCAAATAAATTCACAATTCGAACAGTTTCTCCAGCTTCCGTTTTTTCGTGAATCATTTTTTGCTTCAATGGTTTAAAATCTGCTAAAAAAGGGACATTAATGGTAGATTTAAAAACTTCATCACCATCATCTACTCGGATTTGAAATTCATACTTTCCGCCTTTAGGAAATGTCATAAGTACATTTGCTTTTTCATTAGAATTAAATGTTCCAATTTTTGCATTTGTTACAAAATCATAAATTTCAACAGAAACTTTTTTGTTTTCAGGATTTATTGTTGAAGAAAATGCTGATTTTATTACTGCAATTTGAATTGGAACTTCAGAAACTCGCACTTTGTAAACATAAATTTTGCCGTCCAAACTTTGTCTTGAAGATGCAAAATATGCGTTCTTATCTAAAGAATCAACTATATAAAATAAATCATCATCTGGTGAAGAAATAGCAAAATCTAAATTTTCTGCTGGACCAAAAGTATTTGCTTGTTTATCATATTTTGAACGATAAACGTCAAAACCACCCATTGAATTATGACCTTTTGAACAGAAGTACAAGTATTTACCATTTGGGTGCATGTAAGGATAATCTTCATCAAAGGCAGTATTTACATCTCCATAAACAGTTTGTGGTAAGGACCATGAACCATCTGGTAATTTTTTCCTAATGAAAATATCTTTTCCTCGTTTTTCATCATCGTTATAACTTGAATAAAATATTGTACTTGGATTTGCTGGGAAATGAATTATGGGAGTGTGTTTATTTTTTTTATCATTTTTGGATTGAAATTGAGCATTTACAATCATTGTACCACCAATATTTTTCAAGTCATACAGGTCATAGAAACGGCTAGCTTCAATTTCTGTCTTTTCAATTACAACGATTTCATTCAGTGAGGAAAGTAATCTTTTTCCATTTTCAGACATTTCAATTTGCCTGTTAACATCTAGTGTTACATTTAATTTAGATCCAACTTTTGATTTGTAAGTATTGTAATATTTTATGGCTTCACCAAATTCATAATTTAAATGATAGGCCTTTCCAAGATAAAAATAAACTTCCGGATCAGTACTAGCATCATTTGAAGCAAAAATCAAATGTTTAATTGCATCTTGTTTTTTCCTAGAATTGTAAATCAAACAAACGCCATAACGAAAATTATAAAAAGGATCTAATTTATTGATTGCTAATAATTGAGCGTAATGTTTGGAAGCTTCAACAAAATTATCAGATCGATATGATTTATCAGCCCTAATCTTTAAATCTGCCTCACTATCTTGAGAAAAACTAGTAGACGCGAAAATAAATAGGATAAAAATTAATTTCATCCCAATTTTAAAAAAGGATAAAGGCTTAAATTTCATAAAATTATTTTCATAGTTTTCGATTAGCAATCTTTATTTTCTTTTTTATACGCTTATCTCTTAAAAAGGTTCATTTTATTTTCCTCACCATGAATTATTCTTAAAATATTCTTTTTATGTGTCAAAATCACGGTGATTCCAATTACATTCGAAAAAACAATTAGGTAAATTGAAGTTTCCTTAAAAATAAAAAAAACAATCAGGGGAAAGAAAAACGAAGCAACTATTGCTCCAAGTGAAACATATTTAGAACTTATAAAAACAATCAAAAAAATCAAAAAACAAATTCCTGCAGCTGGAGGATGTATTCCTATTATTATTCCAAGCGAAGTTGCAACTCCTTTACCTCCTCGAAACTGAGCAAATAAGGGAAAGAGATGTCCTAAAAAAACACAGATTCCACTTATAAGTTGCAGTTGAATTTCTATTTCATAACTTAATTCTTTTAAAATTAACTTTGGAATAAAGACTGCGATTATACCTTTAAAAACGTCCATTAAGAGCACAATTATACCAGCCTTTTTCCCTAAAATTCTAAAGGTATTTGTAGCTCCTGCATTTTTACTTCCGTGCTCACGAACATCAATGTTATGAAAGGTTTTTCCGATCCAAACAGCAGATGGAATTGAGCCCAAAATATAGGCTATCACTCCAAAAATCAAACTATAAATTACAAAAGTCATTATTCTCCAGTGCTAAATAATTTGAGAAATTTACTTAAATAAATTCGATTTGCAGTAATTTCGTAAGAAAAATCTTTAGCTTTTCGTTTATCTGGTTTCAATTCATTGATTGCTGCCTCCAATTCTACATCTCCCGTATAAATAAATAACTCACCATCCTTTTTATTCATTCCATATGATAAGAAATATTCAGAACCTGCAGGGTTTGTCATTAATAGACCAAATTTATCTCCACCACTTCCTGAATATATTTGTTGAAAAAATGCTTTTACTGGGAAATATTTCATTACTGATTTATCAAAAACACTCACCACAACAGCAGATTCCACATCTGTAAACAATCCTTTTTCTTCCATTTTTGGATTATTAAACGAAGATAATTTCAAGCCTGTAAGAACAACCGATGCTTTCATTTCATTTGGAATTCTTTTATAAATTCCATTCACAGTGTAATCTGATTCAACTCTATCCGCAGTTTTTCTGTCTGTCCATTCAATTAATGCTTTTTTAAATGTAGTCGAAGCAAAATCCATTGGTTTGGAGTCTAAATTTGTGTTCAACTTTTCAGCTAATTTTTCAAATGATTTATCTTCCAAAGGTAAATTATATTTTACGGTCAAATTCATGTTTGTTTGACCAGTTTCTTGGTAATAATTTACCGTTCCAACAGCATCAACAGTAACAGGACCATAATCCATACCAAGTGTGATAACTCCATCCCCATTTAATGAACAATTTCCAGCTTGAAGTGCTAAATAATTTCCTTTTTCACCTCGATTTATGAGTTTTTCCTTAGAACCAATTTGAAATTCATTCGTAAATGCGCTGTATTGTAAAAATCCATTTGAAGTAAAAACTACTCGATCACCTTTTTCAGCAATTTCGGAAAGGAAGGTTGGATACAAACTTATTTCTTCCACTTTTTTAGAATCTCGCCAAACAATTCCCGCCGTTAAAGATAAACTATCTAAACTTTTCATCTCAGATGAAACAGGAATTTGAATATTTTTTGGATCAATTTCAGATGTAAATGCCATCCAACTTTTCTTAAACTTATCACAATTATGAATAATTCTTGTGGCCCCTGAGAAAGAAATCAATGGTATGAGCGAATTTATCCTCACATCACCATAATATTCGAATTGTTTACTGAGTTTAAAATTATCTTTTTGTCCAATTTTTCCACTTGCCACAGTTTGAAAGGTCGAATCTACGCGAATACTTTTCATTTTTATGATTGACCTCGTACTATCGGCATCATAATATGGATAATCTCCGAAAGCCTCAAAATCTCTTCTTGCCTTTACTTGAACTGTACAATTTACAAATTTGTGGTATTTTGTAACACTATTTGCAATTAAAGTTGTATTTTCTAAAGGATCAATTCTAGCTTTTTTACGAATTGTAACAAGTCCAGAATCAGGATAGATTCTTGCATCAGCCAATTCTAAATATTCTACTTTTCTGCAATAGATTGTCTTTTCTTGCTGACTATATCTTGCTTCTTTAGACCTAAAACGCAAAGAGTCTTGATCAGGATGTAAGGAGAAGAAATTTGCACCTACTAAATCTAAGTCGGTCTTTAAATTCAAATCTTTTTCCTTTGAAGTTGAAAGTTCAATCATTTCCTCATCCATAAACCATGTGAAAACATCAATTTTACATAAATATTGATTTACAGGAAATTCAACCCTAGATTGTCCGCTATTTGACTTAAATTCTCCTCTACGCGTTTTAAAAGAAACATGCGCTTGCAAATTTTCAGTTTTCAAAGACAATGGATCTTCTCCAGGCTCTAA
>CAMBRH010000093.1 GCA_945870115.1 Chitinophaga pinensis
AAAAAAAGCAATATCAGATTTAGAAAATGAATTTAATTTTAAAATTGAAATGCTATCTTTAATTTGGAATATATTATCATTATTTTTTAAGATTACAGGATATTTCGGGACAAAAACCGTGTCTTCAACAAATAGTTGAGTAGCATTTAAAATTAAGGTTTTATCTTTCGTTTTTACTTCATATTTTTCAGGAAAAGAAAAAAACAAAGCTAAAATTTTCGCCATAATAAAATTAACGTGCTCGAGTGCAAATACCTTACCTCCACCATCACTAGCAGAGTAATTAAGAAAAGTTGACACAAGTTGTTTTGAAGGAACCTTGTTAATTTCTAGTATTTCTTTTCCAACCAATGATTTATTTTCGTCATATTTATTGAGAGAATCGCTTATTGTTTTAATGTAAATTTTTTCATTTAAAATAATTATTCTTAATGGAATGAATAATTTCTTGCTTATTTTTTCAATTCGTGGATTTTTATTTACGTGTGTATGAATACAAGCTATAGATTGAAGCGCTTCCCCTAAAATGAACCGATAATCTACAAATGTAATACTGTCATTATCACCCTCACTAATTTTTAAAAGAAGTGCATCAATGTTTATTTTTCCTTTTTGTAAAAAGTTAATTGGGTGTCCATTTTTAATCGCTTCATTGAAAAAAGATAAATCTGATAGTATATCATTTTTGGAGATTTTTTGAGAAAAACAAAATATCAAATTGAAAACGAATAAAATAAAAATATTAAATTTCATGAAACTAAATTAGTAAATTAATTCGAGGATATTTTGATTTTTGCTTTCTTTTTGATAATTGCTTCCACGGTTTGATTCTCAATTTTACTTTCAAGCCAAGAAATAATGTCGAAATACATAAATTCCCGCTTTTCAAATTTTAATTTTTCTAAGGCTAATAATTTTTCTTTTAAATTAACAAAATGAATTTTAATTGTTTTTGCTGTTGAATTTAATAGTAAAAGTTTCAAAAAATCTAATATATTTTTTTGATAAAGGCTTAATTTTCCTTTCTTAGTGAAATAACGATATGAAGAACGAATATTTGACTCCAATAAAGTTTCGTTTCCAAGTTCAAAATGACAAACTAGTAACAAAATGCGAGTAAAAGCATGAATATCTTCCCTCAAATTAATTTCTTTTTCATTGTGGATTTTATTCAACCATTTTATGGCAGTTTTATAATCCCCGCTTCCGATAAACAAACAAGAAATTTTATAATAGAGTAGGAGTACAGAGTGTTTATCAAGCTTTGGAATAAATTTATTTAATTCTAATTCTAATGCAGCAACAATTCGTGTCCCAGATTTAAATTCGCCCAACATAAAATGGCGATTTATTTCATGAATATATATGGCTTTAAAAAGATTTAAATTGATGTTTTCTGTTAAGATTAATGTTTTGTCACGTTTAATTGCAATGAGTTGTTTTTGTGTTTGAACAAATTCTTTGTATTTATATAATTTATTTTGAACTGCTAACAAACTATTCAAAGCCTTGATGTAATGTTCTAATTTATGTTTTTTCATTTCTATATTCTCATCAAATAATTTCACCCATTTTTGTGCATATAAATGTCCCTTTTCAAAATTTTGGATAAAGAAATAATAACTCACGTACGAATTATACAAAAACATTTTTTCGTGAAAAGATAAATTTTTTTCTTTGTATATTGGCAAACTTGACTTAAAAAAATGATTTAAATTTTGGATATCTTTTTCTGATTTACTGAAACCAGTTTGAACATAATAGGCATTTAATTTTAGAGATAAATTTGAGAATACATTAATGTTTTTGATACTTTCAGTGACCTGATTTGTAGTTGAAATAACTTTATTTACGCGAGCATCATTTCCTGATTCAATTGTTTTTGGAATGACTAATTTTTCTAAATCTAAAATTTCTAAAAGTAAAATAGAACAATCGTTTTCTATAGCCAAGCATTTGGCTTTATCAATCATTTTTACAGATTCTTTGTACAGGCATTTATTATATAAAATCACTGCATAAGCTAACATTTCAGTGATTTTAAGTTGTTCTAAATTTGAACTATTTCCCAACTTTAAACTCTTTAAAAGTTGAAAATACAGATTGGCTTTTAAATTTGAAAATTGTGTTGGATTAATTGATTTTTCTTTGCTTAATATTTTTTCAGGATTATAGATTTTTTGTTTTTCCAAAAGATCGAATAAAAGCATAAATTTTTTGTCCGCACTATTATTTAAGCGTGAAACATAAATTTTAAAAAAACGCTTTTCTCCTTTGGAAAGAGATTTAATTAAATTAAATAATTGGTCTGAATTTTCGTTAGACATCGTAATTGTTATTTATACAAATGTATTGATTTTATTGATTAAAGTATATAATATTGGTTTAATATTTTAATTTAGATATTGTAATGAATTTTTATTATGAACTTGAATTTCAGATTTTAAGAAATATTTTTGGCAGATGAAAATAACAGCAGCAATAACAGGAGTAGGAGCTTATGTTCCAGAATATATTTTAACGAATCATGAAATTGAACAAAATGTTGACACCAGTAACGAATGGATTATGTCACGATGTGGAGTTGCCGAAAGACGCATTTTAAAAGATGTTGATAAAGCTAGTGCATTTATGGCCGCTGAAGCTGCAAAAGAAATATTGCGTAAGAAAAATTTATCTCCCTTAGATATTGAATTAATTATTGTAGCGACAGTAACTCCAGATCATCCATATCCTTCAACTGCAAATATTGTTGCTGATATGATTGGGGCAACAAATGCGTGGGGATTTGATGTTCAAGCTGCTTGTTCAAGTTTTTTATCTGCACTTTTTACCGCAAGTAAATTCATTGAAAGCGGTGTTTATAAAAAAATACTAGTGATTGGATCTGATAAAATGAGTAGTATTGTTGATTATACCTGTCGAAAAACTTCCATTTTATTTGGAGATGCAGCAGGTGCAGTTTTACTTGAACCTTCAGAAGATGGGACAGGAATTTTAGACGCTAGAATGTATGCTGATGGAAGTGGAAAAAAGTTTTTGTATCAACCTGCCGGTGGTAGTATCATTCCAGCAAGTATTGAATCTGTTACAAAAAAACAACATTTTGTCACGATGGATGGTCAGTCAGTTTTTAAATTTGCAGTAGTTAAAATGGCAGATGTTGCTGCTGAAATGATGGATAGAAATAACTTAAAAGCGGAAGACGTAGCTTATTTAACTCCGCATCAAGCAAATAAAAGAATTATTGAAGCTACGGCAAATCGAATGGGGATTTCGATGGATAAAGTTATGTTAAATATTGAAAAATATGGAAATACAACTTCTGCTACCATTCCACTTTGTTTGACAGAATGGGAAAGTCAACTAAAGAAAGACGATAATTTGATATTGACAACTTTTGGAGCTGGATTTTCTTGGGGTGGAATGTTTTTGAAATGGAGCTACTGATTAGATTTTAGGATATTATGACTTTAGGATAATAAGACTTTTGATTCTTTAGACGAGAATTCCTTATTCTTAATTTTTAATTCTGATTTTTCACTCTTTTCCTATTTCTACAAAAGAAAAACCCTTCGATTTAAGTAATTCAATCAATTTTGGGAGTAATTCTTTTTGTTTTTCAGTAATTTTAGGATTATCGTGTAAAACCAAAACCTCTCCTGATTTTATTTGCTTATCTGCTTTTTTTATAATTTTTTCGATGCTCACATTTTCGTCAAAATCATATGAAATCCATGACCACATGACTAATTTATATTTTTTGGAAATTATTCTAGCTAAATTCAAAGAAATTCTTCCATAAGGAGGACGATAAAATTCGCTTTGAATCAACTCATTTGCTTTTTCTATTGAATCTAAATATTCTTTCTTAGAGATTTTTGTATAACTTTTATGATTGTAAGAATGATTCCCTATTTGATGGCCTTCATTTTTAATTCGTTGAAATAATTCTGGATATTTTGCAACATTTTCTCCAACACAAAAAAATGTTGCTTTAATATTACTTTTTTCTAAGGTTTCTAAAATAAATGGCGTTAACTCTGGACTTGGTCCATCATCAAAAGTTAAATAAACTTTATTTTCAGTATTTTTTATTCTCCAAATTCTATTTTTGAGAATGTAAGGAATAAACGAAGGAATTCTAAATAATCTCATCTTTTATGCGAAAAAAATAAGCGATTAGAATTTCTAATCGCTTATTTTATTTAATAGTTATTTATTATTTTGCTCCTTGCTGATTCATTAATTCTTGAATTTGCTCAGGAGTCAATTGCATTCCAGCTCCACCACTTGGGTTTTGCATTTGCTGTTTTGGTCTTTCAATAAAACCATATTGCATTGCAACTGCATCAATGTGAGCTTTCAGGTCATTTAATTGATAAGCGTAAGTTCCTTTCTTAGCATTTGGATTTACACTTTCTCCATTATCCATCGCTCTATCTTTCAATTCAGCATAGATTTTTGGGAAAACCTTTGAATATAATTCATTGATTTTTGCATTTGTACGTTTACTCAATGCTCCATTTGGTAAGCCAAATTCTTTGTCAGCTGAGTACGTTGCCAATAACATGTAATTATTCAAAGCTGCAATCAAATCTTTTTTGTTTACCGCTGAAATTTGTCCTTCACTGCTAGCAAAATATGAGAAAACACTTTCAATGTGTCTTGCAACGGATAATCCTAGTTTTTCTGCTCCTTGTTTATCTCCAGCGCGGTAAAGAATTCCTACATATTCGTGAATAACGCCATCAGAGTAATTTTCGTAAGAAACTCCTGGGCTTACTTCAAAATTATCTCTTCCTGGATTTGGTTCACCGTAATCGATCACCATATCAACAGGCATTACTTCAATTGATTTTTTGATTAAGTTGATTGCTAATTTTTTGTTTTTAGCAATTCTTCCATCAGCACCATTGATTAAATTAGACAAAGAATCAGCCATTTTTGCATTTCCTCCAGCCTTCAATTTAGAAATCTGTGGTTTGTACATATCCATTCTTCGTTGCTCATTATCCGCATCACGCAAGAAAGCATCAGCTAAACGAGAGAAATGATCTCTGAATTGACTTGTATGTCTTCTTGTATAATAATCAGTCAATACTCCTTTTTGATTCATTTTTCCGTATGAATAAACTTCCATCAAATTTTTGTACATTTTGTCTTTTGCCAAAGTTTCTTGATCTCTTAAAGGAGAAACTTCGAATACCATTCCGTTTTGTTTCACGTAACCACTTTGGTATAAAGCAATTGATACATCAGATCCACCAGGTGAAGAGAAATAAATGTTACGTTTCCAATCGTTGTTAGCTAAAATATCCAACATCATCACTTGTTCACGTGTAATTGCTTGTTTATCCATTCTAAAACGCAATTCTTTTTCCGCTTTTTTAGCTTCATCTTTCGTAATCAAACCAGATTTTAACACATTATTTAAGTTTACTGGTAAAATAAATCCTTTACATGGGAAAACACGCAACATTCTTCCCTGATTTGTTATCATGTTTTTATCGTCACGAACAAATTCCATTGCATCAGCTAAAGGAAGGAAATCCCAAGAGTTTTCCCAATCTCTCATGGAAGTTTGAAACTGCTGTAATGCTTCTTGTGGACCTTCAATCATGCCATTTCCAGCACCAGATAAAATTTCAATACAGTCATTTAATAAAGATTGAACATCCGCATATCCTGGATTAGCAATTGGAGTTGCCAAACGCGTTTGAATCGCGGTTAAAGTTCCAGTAACAGATGGATCTTTTGCTGTTAGCGCTTTGCTAACCGCTGAAGAACCTTCTCTAAATCGATTGAATGCATCTATAAAGGCTTCCTTATTATTTGCGATTTTTGCTTCAATGATTTTTTTCATATTTGCTTCTGGAATTCCAGTGTTCATCAAATCAATCAATGATAGGAAATAAACTTGATCTGTATTTCCAGCATACATCATGATTTGATCTTCCTTAAATTTTATTGGAAGTGGCTCAGAAGTATATGCCTTCATCATCATTTGTTCTGTGTACCAATCTGTTTGCATCAAAGATAAATTACATACACGAACGTCAGTTCTTTTTTCTTCAACTTCTTGTAAATACCACAATGGGAAAGTGTCATTATCGCCATTTGTGAATAATATAGAATTTTTTGTACAAGATTCTAAATAATTGTAAGCCAAATCTCTAGCAGAAGTTTTATCGCTTCTATCGTGATCATCCCAACCTTGAACTGCTAAGATTAAAGGAACAACCAAAGTAATTGCAATTGAAGCAAAAGCACCTGTTGTTTCTTTCTTAATAGATTTACCAATTAAATTTAAACCTGCAAGGGCAATGGTTCCAATTCCACTCATCAATAACCATGTTTTTGAAGCTGTGAAACCTCCTGCCATTGCGTCCATTATTAGACAAATTAAAAGTCCAATTGCTACAATTATTCCTAAACCTTTGTATTCTTTTTTTGTAAAAGATTTGTAAGCTTCGTAAAGTGCAAAAACTCCAACACCAATCCAAATTGCAAAAGCATAAAAAGAGGCTGCATAGGCATAATCTCTTTCTCTTGGTTCAAAAGGTTTTTGATTTAAGTAAATTACAATTGCTAAACCAGTAAAAATAAATGTTAACAATACAACGAAAGCATCTTTTGGTGCACGATAAAAATGGAAGAACATTCCAATTAAGGCCAAAATCAAAGGCAAGAAAAAGAAAGTGTTATGTCCAGGATTCTCTGAAGTGAAAGTTGGAGCCATACTTTGGTCGCCTAATCGACTATCATCAATCGAAGAAAAACCTGAAATCCAGTTTCCACGAATGGCATCACCATGGCCTTGAATGTCGTTTTGTCTTCCAGCGAAATTCCACATGAAATATCTAAAATACATCCAATCAAGTTGATAGCTTGCAAAATACGTCATGTTTTCACCAAAAGTTGGTAAACGTTTTCCGTCTTTTCCTTTTTCAGCTGAAGGATCATCTCCATTTGCATTGTATCCAGACCATTCTTTGTAACCATTTACTTTTGCTTCATCCTGATCCCAGAACATACGTGGGAAAAAGGTAGTTTGGTCGTATGTTGGTTCTTGTTGTTTACGACTATCTTCATTCGTAACAAAGTATTTCTCAATAACTTCGTAAGAATTACCTAGTGTTTTTTTATAAGCTAAGGCATTCTTTTCTTCACGGAAAGCTTTAAGATCTTGATCTCCACGTGTTACGACAAATCTACGTGCGTAAAAACGAGAACGATCACCCCAAGATTCTTGGTCAGCGTAGTTTGAATTCCAATATGGACCAGATAAAATTGGCCAAGATCCATATTGCTCACGTTTCAAATATGCGTGAAGTGTAACTAAATTTTCAGGGTCATTTTCATCTAAAGGTGTATTCGCGTTTGAACGAATAACAATTGTGGCGAAAGAACCATACCCAATTAAAAACACAATAAATCCTAATGCAAAAGCATTCACAATAGGTTTGTTTTTTTTCTTAGACCAACGAACTAAGAAAATTGAGCCCGCAATTAATAAAATGAAGAAAAATACACTTCCAACATAGAACGGTAATCCCATGCTGTTTACAAATGCAACTTCAAATGAAGAAGCCAATGAAATTGTTCCAGGGATAATTCCTTCTTGAACAAATCCTAAGATAAATACAGATAAAATTCCTGTTAAGAAGAAACCTTTCCAAGTAAAATCTTTCCATTGATTAAAGTAAATAATGTAAGCGATTGCTGGAATTGCTAGTAACCCCAATAAATGGACACCAATTGCTAAACCAAAAAGGAACATAATTAAAATCATCCAACGCATAGGAACGAATTCTTCACCCAATTCAGCGTGTTTGATTGCTTCCATTTCTTCGTCCCATTTTAAAATAGCCCAAAAAATGATTGCCGTAAACAATGATGACATGGCATAAACCTCACCTTCAACTGCTGAAAACCAGAAAGAATCAGTAAATGTATAAGCCATTGATCCAATAAATCCACTACCAAGAATGGCAATTATTTGTCCATTTGATAAAATACGGCTTTCTTTCATTGCCATTTTTTTAACCAAAATAGTAATTGACCAAAACATGAATAAAATTGTGGCAGAACTTGATAAAGCAGAAACTCTATTTATCCAAACAGCTACATCAGCAGGTTCAGCGAAGAACGAAAATAATCGTCCTATCAACATGAATAAAGGTGCACCTGGAGGGTGACCAACTTCCAATTTATAAGCGGCGGTGATGTACTCCCCACAATCCCAAAGACTTACGGTGTCTTCTAATGTAATGAAGTAAACTGTTGTTGCGATTAGGAAAACTAACCAACCTAGATAGACATTTAACTTTTTATAATTCATAAATTTCTTTTATTATTTTTGAAAAAACATGTAAATTTTTTCAAAAACGTTTTCATTATTTATTTTGAATCAACATACTAATTTTTAGTATGAAAAATGATTCAGACTGCGAATTTAAAAATATATCCTAAAGAAACGAAATTTCTTTTTGTAAAAAAGCATATTTTTTGATTTTTTAAGAGAATTTATCATTTGACAAAGCAAAACTTTTTTTAAAAAAATTATCTTAGTCAAATAAAGATTGATTTCTTTTACACTTGGTTTTTTTGGATTCTAATATTCTTCTAAATATGTTTTTAAAGTAATAATTCTAATTTGAAATTTCTGAAAATATGAATGTTATGTAGGATTGATTGGATATTAAGTAAAACATTTTATTGGTAAACATAATTTACCTAAATATTTCAAATTGTTATTTTTTAGTTAATCTTACTGAATTGACTTTTTTCATTGAACGAAAGGTTGACTTTTATGTATTTCGTAAAAAATCATATACATTTACATAATTAAAATATAAGTCATGAAAAAAATTATCACAATCTTTCTTTTAGCACTAAGTTTTGCAAGTTTTGCAATTGAAAAAGAAAACGTAAAATCAACTATTTCGGATGTAACAGTTTATTTACAAGGTGCTCAAGTTTTCCGTAAGGCAAATTTTACGGTAAAACCAGGTATAACAGAAATCATAATTGATGGAATTTGTCCAACCATTGACCCAAATAGTATTCAAGTAAAGGCTTTTGGAAATTTGGTTATTTTGGATTCAAAATATTCGCTTTATTATCCTAAACCTGAAACAGTAAAAATGATTGATGGTTTGCCATTAAAAGTTAAAAAAGACATCAACCTTTTAGAAGATTCGCTTTTGGTAATGACTTATGATATTATGGAAATTCAAGATGAAATTGATGTTTTGAATGCTACAAAAAATATTTTATCAAATAATGGAGCAATAAAAGGTCAAGGAAAAGTAAATGATTCAATTCAATTATTAAAACAAGCAGTTGAATATTATTCTATAAAAATGAATGAATTGAACAAGAAATTATTGCAATTGAATCGCCGTAAAAACGAAAAAAATCACAGAAAATCAGAAATGCAAACGCGTTTGAATAATTTGAAAAATTTTCAAAATACAAGCGGATTTGAAGAACAAGAAAAAGGACCAATTCACCGATTAACAGTTACAGTATCTTCAAAAGAACTTGTTTCAGGAAAATTAAATTTCTCCTATTTAGTTTCAAGTGCTGGTTGGACACCACTTTATGATCTTAAAAGTGAAGTTGCAACTGGAAAAGTAAATTTGAATTACAAAGCGCAAGTATTTCAAAATACAGGAATAAATTGGGATGACGTTAGGTTAACAATTTCTACAAATAATCCCTACATGAATAAAACAAAACCTACTTTACATCCTTGGTATATTGATTATTACGTCAACAAACCTATGTACAATCAACTTTCAAATGGTTACACGAACATGCCAGTTATGGCTGATCAATACGAAAAAAAGGCAATGACAAAGGATTTAGAAAATAGTTTAGATATGAATTCTTCTCAGACTTCTGTTGATTTTGTGAAAATGGTTGATCAAATTATTTCAGCAGAATTTAGAATAGATTTACCTTATTCGATTGCTTCGAACAATGAAGCTCACATGGTTTTGATAAAAAATGAAGATTTGTCAGCAACATTTAGATATTACACCGTTCCAAAATTGGACGCATCCGTTTTCTTAGTAGCTCAAATTTCAAAATTGGATGAATTGCAGCTGGTTCCAGCAAAAGCTAATATATTCTTCGACGGGACATACATGGGAGAAACGTACATTGACCCAACAAATATGGAAGACACGCTTTCATTAAGTTTAGGGAAAGATCCAAATATCATTGTAAAACGTACACTTTTGAAAAAAGAATCAAAAGAAAAAATCATTGGAACTGATAAAGAACGCACAAATTCATTTGAAATTGAAATCAAAAATTTGAAATCTACAAACATTGAAGTTGTGATACAAGATCAAATTCCGATCACTCAAAATGCTGATATTAAAATTGAAGCATTAGGAACTGATAAAGCGAAATACGACGAACAAACTGGAATTATGGAATGGGTTGTTAAATTGAAAACAAAAGAATCATCCAAAATCAATTTCAGCTACAAAGTAAAATACAATAAAGATCAAAATGTTCAAGTGAATTAAAATCTAATTATTCCTTATATTTTTAAAAGTTACTTTTGATGGAATTCAGTTTGATTCCATCGAAAGTAACTTTTTTGTTACTAAAATTTTTAATCCGCTTTTGGATATCGTTAATATAGTTAGAATGCTAGATTTTCCTCTTTTAGATTTAATTGATTATCAATAGAATAAAAAATAAATTAAATAAAAATACATTTTTTTCCTTGTTTTCCTTGCACGTGTTGAAATTAGTCGTATATTTGCAGACGCTTTTAGAGAAAAGTATACACAATTTTTGAATTTAGCTTTTGCTAAAGATTGAAAAATTAAAAAATTGGTTTGGTAGTTCAGTTGGTTAGAATACATGCCTGTCACGCATGGGGTCGCGGGTTCGAGTCCCGTCCAGACCGCTTAAAGCATCTTTAAACCCTTGTAAATCAACGATTTGCAAGGGTTTTTTGTTTTTAGGTACAACATAGGTACAACAATTTCAAAAAAGCTTAAAAATTCTTTATTATCTTGTATAATCCTTTCCTATTCTTTCGGGCTTTGTTTGCTAATTTTTGATAATTACCTAATTCCGAACAAAAGAATTTATTGTAAGGTTTTGCATATCCATTCTCAATCATCATTTCATTTAATATTCTGCCATCAGGCAAAACAACGTACGCAAGTTGACGATTGTACTTGTCTTGTATGTTTTTTGGTTCTTGAAGCAAAGTTATGTTTGTGTTGGGTGGAATTTGTTCAATCATAAATTTGAAAGACATGAAACCAAGTTGCATGAGTAATGCACCTGGTGATTGTGTTTCTCTTTCATCTTGTTTTAGTTTTGGACATTTTTTGATTTCTGGCGCATCAATACCTAACAGCCTAATTTCAAACTCTTCATTTGTTAGAATATTTTGAACAATTAGACCATCCCCA
>CAMBRH010000094.1 GCA_945870115.1 Chitinophaga pinensis
AAATTCTCTCCAAAGAGCTTGTTCTAATTTTTGACCAGCATTTCCTAAAGCTTTCCAATCTTGTTGCAATTTTACTAAAGTTTGAGTCGTTTCTTTCCACTCTTTCGATTCTTTTAACTTCGATGCTTTTTCGATTAAAGCTCTTTTTACTGAAGCAATTTTTTCATTTTCAGCTTTTAAACCGTCGTAAAATAATTTCTTTTTATCAAAAAACTCGTTGCATAATTCTCTGAAAGATGTCCACAATTCTTCATTTTCCTTTTTGGTTCCAAAACCAATTTCTTTCCAAGTGTTTTGAAAAGCCAACAATTCTTGTGTTTTATCTTCCCATTCTTTGGTAGAATTATAAGATTCAAGTGATGAAATAAAGGTTTTGACTTCTTCCAATAAATGAGCCTTTTTCTCAACATTCAATTTCAATTCTTCTCGTTTTCCTTCATAAAATTCGTGAATACGAGCATAAATTGCCTTTACAGCATCCCAATATGTTGTTTTTATATGTTCCCATTCGTCATTTACAACTGGGCCAATTTCATCAAACTCATTTTGAAAAGCCTTGATTGCTGTTTCAATTTCTTTGATGGATTCTACTGCAAAAAGGGCTTTTATTTTCTCAATTAATTCTTTCTTTAACTGAGAATTTCTTTTTAAATCATGGTCTTTTAATTCTCTGTAAATCTTCAAATTAAAGAAAAATGATTCCAGTAATTTTGAATATTCATTTTGAATATCTTGACGTTTTTCACGTGGAATATCTCCCACATTTTTCCAAGCTTCGTGAATTTCTTTGTAAGTAGAAACCGCAACACCAATGTTTTCTTCGTGTTGAATTAAATTTCTTAATTTTTCAGTCAGATTTTGTTTAAGGCGTAAATTTGCTTCTTGTTCTAATTTTTGAGCAGAAGCAAAAGCCGCTTTTTTATTTCTAAAATCCGAATAAATAGCATAAAACTCTTCTTTAATTGGATCAATTTCTTCTTCTGAATTTTCACCTCCAACGTGAATTACTTCTGGTGTTGAATCGTCTTCCGAAACAAGCTGCGCTTCAAGTGAGGCAACTTGAACTTTACGTTCCTCTTCAATTAAAAAATCCTGAAATTTTGATTTTAATTCATTAATTTCAGTGTTTACAGACATAACATCTTCGTTTGCTGCAAGTGTTTTTATGCGTTCAAGAAATTCTATTTTTTCCATTTTATCCTACTTGAAGAGTCATTTCAAAATCAGCCAAAGCAATAAATTGTTGGATACGATTTTCTACATCTGTTTGATTAATTTCAGTTAATCTTTCTGTTCCAAATTTTTCAACACAAAAAGATGCTAATGCTGAACCAGCAACTACCGCTCTTTTCATATTTTCGAATGAAATATCATCTGTATTTGATAAATATCCCATAAATCCTCCAGCGAAAGTATCTCCTGCTCCTGTTGGATCAAAAACCTCTTCTAATGGTAAACCTGGCGCAGAGAAAACATTGTCTCCATGAAATAATAAAGCTCCGTGTTCTCCTTTTTTGATTATCAAATATTTTGGACCCATTTTGCGAATCACTTTTGATGCTTTTAATAAAGAGTTTTCTCCAGATAATTGTCTTGCTTCTTCGTCATTAACAATTAACAAATCAATTACTTTTAATGTTTCTTTCAAGTCATCCATTGCGATGTCCATCCAAAAATTCATTGTATCCATTGCAACTAGTTTTGGACGAGTTTCCAATCTTTCTACAACCAATTTTTGAACTTGTGGTGTTAAATTTCCTAACATCAGGTAATCAACTCCTTGGTAAGCCGCAGGAATAATTGGATCAAAATGCTCCAAAACGTTTAATTCTGTAACTAAAGTATCGCGAGAATTCATGTCATTGTGGTATTTTCCTGACCAAAAGAATGATTTTTCTCCTTGTTTAATTTGCAAACCTGTTAAATCAACATTTCTTTTAGACAATAAATCTAACATACTTTGAGGAAAATCGTCACCAACAACAGCAACAATGTTTTGATTTTTTTCAAAAAAAGATGCTGAAATTGCAATATATGTTCCAGCACCACCAATTATTTTGTCTGTTTTTCCGAATGGAGTTTCGATTGCATCAAAGGCAACACTTCCCACAGTTAATAAACTCATACTAATATTTATAAAAATTTGAATGCAAAGTTAATGAAAATCTATGGATTATAAAAAATAAATAAATTCTTAAGCTACTAGTTTTAGCTCTGCAATAAAATTGAAATTTAATTCTTCAAATCCAAACCGTATTTTTTTCCTTTATCAATTGCAGGAACTCCATCAATTAACCAAACTGGAGCTGGTTTATTGAGCAAATAATAATCAAAAAATTGTCTCATTCTGATTGATAAATCAATTCTATTTGCATTTTTCATTAAATTATGATCATCGCCATTATAGTTTAACATCCACACTGGTTTTTCAAGTCTTTTCAAACCTGTAAACAATTCAATTCCTTGGTACCATGGAACTGCTCCGTCGCCATCGTTATGCATAATCAATAATGGAGTTTGCACTTTTGGAAGGTGAAAAAGCGGAGAATTTTCCACATATAATTCTGGCGCTTCCCAAATTGTTTTTCCAATTCTACTCTGCGTATGTTCGTACTGAAATTGACGGTTTAAACCAGTTCCCCAACGGATTCCACCATAAGCAGAAAACATGTTTCCAACCGGTGCACCAGCCATTGCAGCTTTATAACGAGTTGTCATCGTAACCATTTGAGCAGTTTGGTAACCGCCCCAAGATTGACCTTGTAGACCCATTCTTGTTGAATCGACTGATTTATATTTTTTAAGTACGTAATCAGTTCCGCTCATGATGCAATCAAATGCTCCTCGGGCTGGAAAACCAGCTTTATATCGGATATCAGGAATCAAAACTAAATATCCTGCTGAAGCATATTCCGTTGGAAAAATAATTGAAGCAGTCGGTTTTGGCGCATAATGTTTGTGCAATTCATCGCTGTACATTTCATAGAAATAAACGAGTAATGGATATTTTTTGGTAGAATCATAATCCTCAGGTTTGTAAAGTAAACCCTCTAACGGAATACCTTCATAACTTTTCCAAGAAATTAAATCAACAGTAGCCCAATTATATGCATTTTGTTGTGGATTTGTGTTGGAAAGTTTTTTTACTTCTGAATTTGTATTCCAAGTCGTAGCGTATAAATCTGGGTAATCTTGCAAATTCGTTTTTTGAAAAACAATTTTATCCGCATTTTTAGCTTTTATAAATCCTGAATAGGTATGATTTGAATGTGCTTTTTCAATTAAATCTAAATGTGAATCATGCCATTTTGGAAGGCAAAAACTTTCTGATTTATCTTTCTCGTTAAAAACTGTTATGTATGCATTTTCAAAATCCAAATATAAACTATCTCTTTCCCATTTATTGATAGAATAACGATTTTTTTCGTCCTTATTTTCTTGGCTAAATAGTGGTTTTAATATTTTTTTTGAAATTGAATAATAATAGATTTGATTTTTTGCTGGAATAAATAAATTATCTTCCCCTTTTTCCCAAGAAATATTTCCAATTGGACCAGCAATATAAGGCATTCCATTTAAATCTTCTAACCACAAATCTTTGGCTCCACATGTAATACACTGCTCTTTATTTGTTTCAATTTCTTTCACATATTGTTCTGAGTTTTTTACAGAAAAATAAGTAAAATATTTTCCTGAGGGAGATAAATTTACTCCATGTAAAGACGATTTCTCTAATAAAACAATTGAATTATCTTCTACATTTATACGGTAATAATCTTGCTTATTTGGAAATTCCCAATTGTATTTTGTTGCATAAGGATTTGAATTATAGGCTAAAACGAATTTACTTGGATTATTTGAATTATGATAAATTTCAATACTATCATTTTCCAATATCACAAATGACTTTGTTTTTAAATCATAGACACTTAAAAATGATTCCTTTTTATCTTTATTTACTTCTACTAATTGTTGCGCTTGTAAGCGATCGTCTTTCCAATTCCAAACGTCCAATTTTGCTTTTTCGGTTTCAAGCAAAGAATCTTTCGGCTGTTTTAATGGTTTATCCCCAATTCCAAAGAAAATTTTTGTTCCATCTAAAGAAAAATAAGGTGCTTCATGTTCACTCACACTTTTACTTGATGGCAGATTTGATTGGATTGTATCAACTAATAAAGTTTCTTTTGAAGAAAAATAATCAAAATGACGTAATTGATATACCTTGCTTTCTACAATTGTATCTTGAGACGCAACAAAAGCTAATTGATTTCCTGATTTATCAAATTCAAAATTTACAACACTTGGAAAAGTGGGATTAAACTGACTCCCAATTTTTGTTGGTAAAAGTTGATTTGAATTCTCATTTAGTTTTACTGTTTCATTAAAATCCAAGTAAGAAATTTTTGTTGAATCAACTTTGTTTTTAAAATGGG
This sequence comes from Chitinophaga pinensis, assembly GCA_945870115.1. Taxonomy (GTDB): domain Bacteria; phylum Bacteroidota; class Bacteroidia; order Flavobacteriales_D; family Crocinitomicaceae; genus M2408. The sequence continues at coordinate 4,434 of CAMBRH010000094.1, forward strand.
TTAAAAAAGCAATCTTTTGTCCATTCTCAGAGAACTTGAATTCCGTTATATCTTTAAAAAATAAGTAATCTTGATTATCAATATTTTTGATTACTAATATTTTACCTTCAGATTCAATTTCTTCACCTTTTATATTTTTTTTCTTTTTACGTTTTTTTTCTTTTTTAATAATCTGAAATTCTTTTGGAACTTTATTTTCATTTAATAAATACGCAAATCTGCCCGTTTCTTCAGCAATTGAAAATTCCTTAACATTTGCTATTTTAACCAAAGTATCTTTTTGAATATAAAAAATTCCAAGTGAATCTTTTGGCCATTTATCTTTTTTAACTTTATTCAATTCACATTTTCTCAAAGTATCAAACCCTGGGTTTATTTTAAAAATTAAACCTTTAGAATCACTTGTAAATTTTGGACTTACAGCTCTAGGAAAAGAATCAACCGTTAAATCTTGATTATTTAATAAGTAAAGGAAACCGTCTCCTCGATGTGGCTTTATGGAATAAACGGAAAATTTTCCGTCATTTGAAATTGCAATTTCTCCAATTTTTTTCCAATCATTGTACGTTGTATGATCTATAATTTTTTTTTGTGAAAAGGACAATAAAGTTGTAAACAGAATTGTTAGTGATAAGATGATTTTCATTTCTTTAATTTTAAAAATAAAATGAAGGCAATTAATTAGAATAATCCGCCTTGTGTAAATCCAAGATTAAATCCCAGATGTGTATAAGCTTTTTCTGTTGCTTTTCGACCGCGTTGCGTGCGCATCAAAAAACCTTCTTGAATTAAAAACGGTTCGTAAACCTCTTCCATCGTTCCAGCGTTTTCACCGATTGCTGTGGCAATTGTAGTTAAGCCAACTGGACCTCCTGAAAATTTTTCTATGATTGTTCTTAAAATACGGTTATCCATTTCGTCCAACCCATAAGTATCAACATTCAAAGCTTCTAAACCAAAATTTGTTATAGCCAAAGTAATTGTTCCATCACCTTTAATTTGCGCAAAATCTCGAACTCTACGCAAAAGTGAATTAGCTATTCTAGGTGTACCTCTGCTCCTACTTGCGATTGAATAAGCTGCTTCATCATCGATTGGAATATCCATTAATTCAGCAGAACGTTGAACTATTAAAGTCAAAGTTTTTGAATCATAATACTGTAAGCGAGAATTAATTCCAAATCTTGCTCTCAAAGGCGAAGTCAACATTCCAGACCTAGTGGTTGCACCAATAAGTGTAAAAGGGTTTAAAGCAATTTGAATTGTACGAGCATTTGGTCCACTATCAATCAAAATATCAATGACATAATCTTCCATTGCAGAATATAAATACTCTTCAATTACTGGACTTAATCTATGAATCTCATCGATAAACAAAACATCACCTTTTTCAAGATTCGTTAACAATCCTGCTAAATCACCAGGTTTATCTAATACTGGACCTGAAGTGATTTTAATTCCAACGCCTAACTCATTTGCAATAATGTTCGCTAAAGTCGTTTTACCTAACCCTGGAGGGCCATGCAATAAAACATGATCTAAAGGTTCTCCTCTTTGTTTAGCTGCTTGAACAAAAATTTCTAAATTTTCAACAACTTTTTCTTGTCCAGCAAAATCCAATAACATTTTTGGACGAAGAACTTTATCATATTCCTTATCTGAATTTTGTTCTACCTCTTTTCTGTAGTCAAATGATTCCTCTTCTTCCAAAATATACTCGTATTATTTACTATTAAACTCCAAAAATACAAAAAGCCTTTCACTAAACAATGAAAGGCTTTTTAAATATGTAATTAAGAATTAATGAGCTTCTTCTTCTCCTTCAGCTAAAGGAACAATTTGAGAAACAAAATCTTCTTCTTGACCAGGTTTTGAGTAATCATATGGCCATCTGTGAACTTCTGGTAAAGCACCAGGCCAGTTTCCGTGAATATGCTCAACTGGAGTTGTCCACTCTAAAGTTGTAGATCTCCAAGGATTCATAACTGTTTTTGGACCTCTGTAAATACTATAAAATAAATTGAATAGGAAGAAACCTTGACCAATTGCCGCAATGATTGCAAAAACTGTAATGATAACATTCAAATCCATAATCATTTCGTATGCATTTGTATCGAATTCTCCGTAAACTGAATAATCATAATATCTTCTTGGCGCACCAGCTAATCCAACAAAGTGCATTGGGAAAAATACGCCATAGGATCCAATTAATGTTACCCAGAAATGTGCATACCCTAAACGTGTGTTTAGCATTCTACCATACATTTTTGGAAACCAGTGATAAACACCAGCAAACATACCAAATACAGCAGACATACCCATTACAACGTGGAAGTGAGCAACAACGAAGTAAGTATCATGTACAGCAATATCTAATGCAGAATCGGCTAGAATAATTCCTGTAACACCACCAGTAATAAAAGTTGAAACCAATCCAATTGCAAATAACATTGCTGGCGTAAGAATTAAACTTCCTCTCCATAAAGTAGTTAAGTAATTAAATACTTTTACTGCAGAAGGAATAGCAATTAATAATGTTGTAAATACAAAAAAACTACCAAAAAATGGATTCATACCAGTTATAAACATGTGATGGCCCCATACAATAAAAGACAAGAATCCAATAGCTAAAATAGAACCAATCATCGCTCTGTAACCAAAAATCGGTTTTCTTGAGTTAGTTGCAATAATTTCAGAAGATAAACCTAAGGCAGGTAAAAGTACGATGTAAACTTCAGGGTGACCTAAGAACCAAAATAAATGTTGATACAACAAAGGTGAACCACCATGATTTTCTAACATTTCCCCACCAACAATAATATCTGATAAGTAGAAACTTGTTCCTGCAGATCTATCCATTAAAAGCAACAAAGCAGCAGATAACAACACTGGGAAAGATAAAACCCCTAAAATAGCAGTTACAAAAAACGCCCAAACTGTTAAAGGTAATCGAGTCATTTTCATCCCTTTTGTTCTTAAATTTAATACGGTAACAATATAATTTAATGAACCTAACAAAGAAGAAGCAATAAAGATTGACATAGAAGTTAACCAAAGTGTCATTCCTAATCCTGAACCTTCAATAGCTTGCGGTAATGCAGACAAAGGAGGATAAATTGTCCAACCTGCCATTGCTGGACCAGTCTCTATAAACAATGAAATCAACATAATTGTCGATGACAAAAAGAACATCCAATAAGAAAGCATGTTTAAAAAACCAGACGCCATATCCCTTGCTCCAATTTGAAATGGAATCAAAAGATTAGAAAAAGTTCCAGACAAACCACCTGTTAACAAAAAGAAAACCATTATTGTACCATGGATTGTAACCAAACCTAGATACATATTTTCTTTAAGAACACCTCCAGGCGCCCAAGTTTCACCTAAAAAAAGTGATAAAAAATCAGAACTTTCACCAGGCCAAGCAAGTTGAATTCTAAATAAAATTGATAAAAGCATTGCAACCACACCCATGAAAACAGCAGTCATAAGATACTGCTTACTAATCATTTTGTGATCCATACTAAAAATGTACTTCGATACAAAACCTTCATCATGATGTTCGTGATGATCATGTGCTCCGTGATGTCCGTGTGCTTCGTGTGCTAAAGCTCCCATTTATATAAGTTTAATTTAAGATTAATAATTAATTACTTGCAAGTTTAACCGTATCAGCAACAGCAACACCTTCAACTGGTGTAGCAGGTGTAACTGCTGGTTTAGCTAAAAATACATCTTTAAAATTTGTTTTTGACTTCATCCAAGCTTTGTATTGCGCAGGCGTATCAACAACAACAATCATTTTCATTTTGTAATGAGCACCTCCACAAATTTTATTACACATTAAAACGTAATTAAACTTAGGATTGTTCATTTTATCTCTCATTTGTTGCGTAGTCAAATTTGGCGTTACTTTTAAACGTGTAACCAAACCTGGAACTGTATTCATTTGAGCTCTAAAATGTGGGAAATAAGCAGAGTGAATAACATCTTTTGCTCTAAAACTCATTTCATATTCTTTATTTACGCATAAATGTAAAGTATCCTTTTGAATAATATCATCATAAGCTCTAGCATCCAATTTTTTGTTGTGTCTTTTTTGCATTTGAACTAACAAACGTAATAAACGAGTTTTTCGATCTAAATCATTTTGCATTTTAACCAATTCCTCTGGAATAAAAATATTTTTTGGATTATTTAATTTTTCCTCTAACAATTTAATGCCTAAAACTGTACCATCTAATTTACCAATTTCCATTAAACGAATCGCAGAATCTAAAGTAGCTGTTGTTATTAAGCCAAGTTCATTTTCTTGTGTCGTTAATTTATAATCAGAATATCCCAATTTATTGTCTTCACCAGAATATCTAGCTGTCCAATCAAATTGTTTAGAAAACAATTCTATCTTAATAGATTCTTTCCCTGATTCACCTGTAATATTTCCCCAAGTCTTTAAACCTAAAATAATAATAACTGCTAACACAATAGCTGGAATTACAGTCCAAACTAATTCTAATTTATTATCATGAGTAAAATAATATGCTTTTACACCTGGTTTTCTAACATATTTAAATGTAAAATAGAATAATAAAGTATTTGTTAAGAAAAATACAGCTAGAATTATTACAAAATTCAAATTTAAAAGCCAATCTGTCTCCACACCATGAACAGAAGCTGCTTCACCTCTTCCTGTCCAACCATATTTCAACATCAACCAAATAAATCCAATGTATAAAACGATAGAAAAAATAATCATAAGATTACCATTCATTCTGTTATCTCTATTAGAAATATCTTCTTCCCGTCTGTTTCTTAACTTTGATGAAAGTTCATATACTCTAACTAGTTGCGCAAGAGCTAAAATAGCTAAAACAATTACGACTAATGTTATCAATTTAAAACTCATTTTATCTTAATCTAAATATGAATAATTACTATTAAATTTCGTGATGAATACTTTCATCTAAGAACGGGTGATTTTTAACTGTAAGCGGTGCTTTAGTTAAGTTAATTAAAATAACTCTTATAAAGAAACCTAAAGCTAAAAGCATCATTCCAATTTCCATAAAACCAATGAATGCATTTGGTCCCATTGAACCAGCCATAATCATCAGATAAACATCAACCCAGTGACCTAACAAAACAATTACACCGACAAAAGTTAAAATTCCTGCGTGACGTTTTGCATCTCTAGACATCAACAAAATCATTGGAAAAGAGAAATTAATCAAAAACATTCCGAAATATAAGAATTTAAAATTTTCAATTCTCATTAAGTGATAAGTTGTTTCCTCAGGAATATTTGCATACCAAATTAGCATAAATTGAGAGAACCACAAATAAGACCACAAGAAAGAAGTAGCAAAAGTCCATTTTCCTATATCGTGAATATGACTTTCATTTACATTAGGTAAATAACCTTGTTTTTTAAGATACAACGTTAATGTAACCAAAACAATCATTGTTGAACACCACATTCCCGCAAAAATATACCATCCAAATAAAGTTGAGAACCAGTGTACATCAATTGACATAATCCAATCCCAAGCTGAAGTTGAACTAAATACAGCAAAGAAAACTAAGAAAATAGCTGCTTTCTTATAATTCAAAAAGTGAATTTTTGTTCCACCTTCAACATCTTCCAACATAGAACGTTTTTTGAAACCTCTCCAAAAGATGAAGTATGTTCCCAAATATACAATTGTTCTAATCCAGAAAAATGGTTTATTTAAAAAAGCAGATTTACCTTCAATTATTGCATCATAATGGTGAGAACCAGGAGTAGTGTATGCAGGATCCATCCAAATATAAATGTGAGCACCATCCATTAAAGTAATAATCAATAAAGTCACAACCATCATAATAATCCCAACAGGCAAATATCCTGTTAATGCTTCAATAATTCTTTTAACAGAAGCATACCAACCCGTTTCAGTTGCATATTGCAAGGCTAAAAAGAAAAGCGCACCTAAACCAATTGCAAAAAAGAAAAAACTATTAATTAACATATTTCCTAAAACACGTTGTCCTAAATGATGCCCATGATCATGGCCAAATTCAAGCGCTACACCGATCCCAGTAAAGAGCAAACCAACTATCATTACAACGATAGTAAATAGATTTGCTTTTTTTGTAATTTTAAATTCCATTGTTCTATAAGTTTCTATAATTATTTTTTAGGAGTAACTACAGCTGCCGTAACTGTTTTTGTTGTGTCTTTTGAAACAACTGCTGCAATTCCATCAGCACTGAAAGTTCCGTATTCAGCATTTTGAAATTTACGAATGTAATGAACCAAAGTCCAAATTTCTTTTTTGTTAACCAAAGATGCATGTGCACCCATCATGTTTTTACCATAATAAATAGAGTAAAACATTTGCCCATCAGCAATCGTCAAAGCAGATAAATTTGCAGCTCCACTGTAAGCACCGCTTACAACCATTGGACCATTTCCATCACCTTTTTCACCATGACAATGTAAGCAATTAGCAGTATATAAATTTTTACCCGCTAAAAACATTGCTTCTGAATTATCGGCTGTTAATTTTAAAGGATTAACATCAGATGCTGCCAAATTGTATTCATAATCTAATTCCGTGCTTTTAGTAAAATTCCATCCGAACAAACCATGAGTCGATGCAAAAGCTGGAGAAGGAAGCCTATTATAAGGCAACATCATCATTACGTTCTCCTTATCAATTCCATAAAAAGGTATTGTATTACTCGGAGGAGTTAAAGCTGACTGATTTGTAGCGAAATCAATGTTATACCTTCCACGAACTTCACCATAATCTACATACGGCTCGATTGCAGGAGAACGATACATGTCAGGCATGTATTCAAGTCCAGAACTGTCAGGATTAGAAGTACAAGATCCAATAACAAAACCTGCTATTACAATCAATGATACCTTGCCTATTGTTTTTAAAATTTTATTCATCTTTTGGATAAATTATTATTTTCGTTAAAGTTACTTATCGAATTATTTAACACTTTTTTGATCTATTTCACT
>CAMBRH010000095.1 GCA_945870115.1 Chitinophaga pinensis
TCTGCAATACGATGATCACAGTAAAAATCACAAATTGTGGAATTGTAATTTTAAAAATTTCACGGTGAAAAAGAAGTGTAATCAATAAAGCAGAAATAAAATTGATAAGAACTAAAGTTAAAGGGAAATATTGAGTAATTCCATTTAAGAAAATTAAATTTAATGCAATTAACATTTGTAAAATTCCTGCGAAAAGTATGATAATTCCACCTTGATAAATCATAATTCTCAGCGAACCAATCATTATTGAATCTGAAGTGATTTTTTTTAGTGCTGGAATTTGCTTTTTTTCACCATAAATGAAATGTGCGATGCTGATTAATATGAGTAGGATTGAGCTTGTAATTTGCATAATATTTTTTAGGATTTTTTATAGTAAAAGTAATAAATTTGCTTTGATAAAAAAACTAAGTTCTAATTTTATTATTTTCAAAACAGCAAAACTGTTTACAAAGGTAAAATTAAATTCAGCTTGAAAATAGTGAGGAAATAAAAGGGTAAATTTTAAAATTTATAATTTTATTAAAGAAAAATTTTACAAAAAAAACACGATTTTAAACTTATTTCAAAATTAAATGTATCTTTATTCAATAATTTTAAGCTGTGCAAAACAAATTAGTTTTTATTTCTTTATTGTTCCTGCTTTTTTCGTGTGAAAATAAAGTTAAAAAAGCGATTCAAAAGGAACCAAAAAAAGTTGCTCAATGGCTAAATCCACTTTTGTTTAACAATGATTTTGAAGAAGAATTAAATTTTCCTTTGTGGTTTGATGATTCATTGATTCGCGCACATAAAATTTATAAAATCACTAAACGAGTTTATCCAAGAATTTTGGGTGACACAAGTGAAATAAATTCTCAAAAACAAGCAATTCCAAAAGAGAAAATTGAATACTATTTTGATCCAAATGGTTATGTTGACCAAATTGTAATTTATGCCTATTTTGATGATCGCGAAATATCTCGAGCAAACTTTATTTATGAAGGAAATTTTCTAAATTCTGGTTATCGAAAAGTGAGGGCTTTGCCATTTATTTCGCTTTCAAAGAAAGTCTTAAAAGATGAATTTACAACTGAATTGTTTCATGATAAAACACATCAATACAGTTTTTTGACTTTTCTTTCGAAGAAAAGAAAATTTGCAACTTATGTTGATACAGAAAAAGGAAATAACTATTTTGTTATACGAAATAAGAAAAATTGGGGTCCACTTTCAGTTGATTCAATTGTTCACCCTGTAAAGGAAGATTGGATAATTTTGGGTTCAATGCGAAAACCTTTTAAAAGATTTCATGTTGACAATATTGTCAATGAATCAGCTGTTCAAACTTATGAATATTGGAAATCAGGCGTAATAAAGAGAACTATTAGACAACATTACCCGTTTGAATATAGAAGGACATTTTTATTCGGAAAAAATCACCAATGGAATGGCTACATTGATTCCACTTTTTCGGAAGGAAATTTTATAACACACATTGAAAATAATATCATCTTTGATGAATATGGAAGGCCGAAAGAAATAAATCATCACAAAAATAACGATGAAAATCAAGGATTCTTTTATAAAGAAACACTTCATTATCGCTCATTGCAAGAAAAATCAGTTAAATAATTACAATATTAATTTTCTATTCTACATTTTTCACATTTAACTCATAATTCATAACTCATAATTCATAACTCATTAAAATGTCCAAAATATCGTTCTTAATTCTAGTATTAGTCTTTTCACAAAACGTTTTCGCACAAGAAACAATGTTAGTAGGAAATGAATCATTTTTTGTTTACCCTCATAAAAAAAGCTCAACCGTTAGTTGGATTATAATTTCTGCAACTAATAAAAAGAATGAATCAAATATTGAGACACTTTTTAGAAATATGCTACCAGATTTAGCAGAAGATTCTTCCAATTACAACGAAAGTTTATCCTTTTTTAAGAGGGATTATATGGGGAATTATTACCAAAAATCAAATTCTAAAACAATAGCCTATGTTAGAGCAAATGATGCTAAATTTTTTGAAAATCAATTTAATTTGTTTCAGACTTTAACGCCAAGTATCGATAAAATTCAAGATGGAAAATATGTCCAATTGTACAATGAAATCTTAAAATTGGACGAAAAAGGGAATCTTTCTACAGACAAAAATCAAATTGCAGGTTTTTTTGAAATAAAAAACAATCTATTAGAAGGTTTTTCATACTGCATAAATCCGAATGGAGACACGCTTGAAAAAGGATATTACGAAAAAGGCAAAAGAATTGGAACTTGGACTTTTTATTCAATCTTTGATTTTAATGTCAACAACATGATGACAACAAATGAAAAACCAATTTTTGATAAAGTAATTTGTCAATACACGGATGGTTTAATAAACGGACCGTATCTTGAATATAAAAATGACAAATTAATTTTTAAAGGAAATTACACAAATAGCGAAGCTTCTGGAGAGTGGTTTTGTTACGAAGATGGATTCTATTACAAAGGAAAGGAAGAAATTAATGCTTATTATTTAAGGGAACATTTTACATATGCTAAATTAGATGAAAAAAATCCTAAAATATCCCACAAGCCAATAATTAGAAGTAATCCATTCCAAAATTTTCAAATTTACGATACGGTTAATTTTAAAAATGGAATTAATGAGGTGAGTTTGAATTTCAATAAATTGTTTAAATTTTACAAGAAAACAGAAGAAGATTTAGAACTTCCTGAAGAAAAAATTTATTCTTATGACGGTTTAGATTATGAAAATGAATACAGTAATATTGCTAACATTAATCTTGAATACAATGATCAAGCTTTTTTAAAAAATAAATATTACAGCAAAGGAAAATTGATTGATAGCATTGGAGTGGAGTTTCTTTTTGATGGAATTTACGAAGAATTTTACCCAAATGGTCAGAAAAAGTTTAATTACGAAATTAAAAATGGTGAAATTGTAAAAGAAGATACACTTTTTTGGAGCAATGGAAAAGCCGCAAATATTATTGAATATTCAGCTGAGGCAAATGAATATTATTCAACAATTTTCAATAATAAAGGCGAATTAATTGAAAAATCAATTTTTGATTCATTAGGCGATTTCAAATCAAAACCGATTGATAAATTAGCTCCTCAAGAAATTATTATCGATGGTTTTTTAACAAAATATTACAAGGAAGCCGACATCTATGAATACGACAAATACGATACTTTAAAGAAATTAAATAAGGAAAAACTAACTTTTTTCAAATCATGGTATTCTAATAAAATGCCTTGTGTAGAAATGGTTTTAGATCCAACGATCAGAGAAGTAAAAATTAAAATTAATGCAATAAATCAAGCGCCAAAAATGGAAATAAACTATGCATTTGGTGAAGATTATAATTTTTTCTCAGCGAAATCAGTTTTGAAATTTAAAAATATCTCAACTGAAGTTATTTCAAATGGAAGTTATGAAGGAAACATTTCTAAAGATAGTTTGCCAAGTTCAAAAATTTATGATTTATTTCAAGGATATGAAATAACAGATGATTATCAAGTTTTATTGGAAGGAAAACCTTACTCAGGAACTTTTGAGCTTAATTATGATGCGAAAAAACCTTCTTTTAGTTTTAAAGAAAATTCGTTGAAACTAAATTTAACTGGCCTAAAATACCAGAAAAAATTAACAAAAGAAATTCAATCGTTTTTAAAAACAGGAAATTCTAAGCAAGAACTTTTATCGTTTATTGATGTTGGTCAAAGTTATGAAAACAATTTTAAAGAACTATTTCCAGTACTGAATGATTTATATGTTGTTGATTACAATGAAGGAATAATGTTTGACGAATCAGGAATGCCGATGAGTAAAGATCGTGCAAAGACAAAAACAATTGTTGGGAAATTTCAAGATGGAAAACCAACAGGATTATGGAAATGTTTAGATCAATTTGGAAAAATTTTAACAGAAATAAACTACTTAAATGGTGAAAAACAAGGAGAAGCTAAATTTTACAATTATGTTTATCCAATTGAAAAAAATCAAATGGATTATTACGGTGATGAAGGAATGTATAGCGATTATGGTGGAATGTCAGATGTTTCGGATTTTCCAGAAACAAAAACCTATTATTTAGAAAGAATTTCTAATTACAACAAAGGAATTCCGAATGGAGAAGAAATAATTTTTGATTGGAATGGGAATAAAACTTTTTCAGGCACCTATAAAGATGGGTTTTTAGATGGTAAAGTTTTGGAACAGAATAAACTAATTACAAACGAAAGTATTTATGAAGATGGTGTTTTAGATGGAATTGCAAAAACAAAATTAACCTTACCAGGGAAAGATACAATCGTTTTGTATGAATTAAATTTTCAAAATCACATGCTGCAAGGTGAATCAAAATCATTTCATGCAAATGGAAATTTAGCGAAACATGGTTTTTTCTTAAATGGTGAACCAATTCAAGATTACGAAGCTTTTGATTCATTGGGAACAATTTATCATTACGTAAAATTTCTTTATTCTTACCCAGTTGAAGAAAAAATTTGGGAAGAAAATGAATTAAGTGTTCGCTATTTATTTGACTGGAAAGATTCAATTTATTTCCGTCCAGAAGATTTGGTAAACATTCCAAGCACCTATGATTTATTGTATCAATATGGATTGATGACTGACGAAAGTTTTGAGCAACCTTATTACGGAAGACCAAGTATTATTGACAAAAATGGAATAAAATATCAAATTACTAAATATTATCCAGATCAAAAAATTGCACGAGATGGATTTATCAAAAATGGAAAAAAGATTGATTGTTGGATGTATTACGATTATGCTGGCCATAAAATTTACGAAATAGATTATTTCGACACAATCTTAAAAATTAATGACAGCATCAAATTCAAATCCAAAGGAATAAGAACAGATTTTGATACACTTGGGAATTTTTTACACAGCAGTTATGTCATAGAAAAAATTGAAAATTATGATTGTTCACATACAGATCATTATGAAATAAGACAATTTATGACAATTTCAGAATCAGGAAAAATCAATGTTTCAACTGAAAAAAGTAGATCAAATGGCTATGTGAAAAATTATTACGATGATGGAACTTTGCAAAGTGAAGGTCAAATGTTGAATAATTTACCAACTGGAGTTTGGAAGTATTACACTCCAAATGGTCAATTAAATCAAGTTGGTGAATATGTTCAAGGAAAACGAAATGGTCGTTGGTTGAAAGGAGATTTATCCAAAACAAATTATTTGGGAGACATTTGTATGAATCCAAATTTACCAGATTTAGAAAAAAGAATTGCTTACCAAGAAAATTTATTGGACATAGAAATTCGTTATTTCAAATTAGGGAAAATTCAAACGAGTGAATACTACGATATCAATATGAATGGAAAGAATTGAGCGTTAAACTTAATTCTTTTCTCTAAAAAAGAAATAATAAATTGGCAATCCTAGCAATATCAATATGATACTCCAAACTGTATCTTGAAAAGTAAAAACAGTTAGTCCAATACAAATTATTACAGCAAAAAGTAAGTACAAAAATGGAATTACTGGATAGCCAAAAGCTTTGTAAGGTCTTGGCAAATCAGGCATTTTTTTGCGCAACACAAATAAACCTGTAATGGTAACAATGTAAAATAACATGGAACCAAAAGTTGCGAATTTTATCAATATTTGATAAGAACCAGACAAACACAAAATACTTGCCCAAGCACATTGAATCCATAATGCGAACTGTGGAATGCCATTTTTACTCAAAATTCCAGCTTTTTTGAAGAAAAGATTTTCTTTTGACATGGCATAAAACAAACGAGATCCTGACATGATTAAACCATTGTTGCAACCAAAAGTTGAAATCATAATTAAAGCTGCCATTAAATATTGTGCGCTATCACCAAACATCATGTAAGCAGCCGACGTTCCAACTCTGCTTTCACTTGCAAATTGAATTCCGGCACTTGCAACACTTTCGCTACTTAAAGCAGTTGCTGCATCAACAGGAATTCCTTTTAAAGGTAGTAAACCTAAGTAAGCAACATTTGCTAAAACATAAAAAATTGTAACAATGAATGTTCCTAAAAATAAACTTCTTGGTAGGTTTTTTTCAGGATTTCTAATCTCTCCAGCTATGAAAGTTACATTATTCCAAGCATCACTTGAAAATAGTGAATTTATAATTGTTGTTGAAAGAGCGATAATCAAACCCCAAGTAGTTAATTGTGTGATGCTTAAGGCTCCAGTTTCTGCATTTAAAACAGTTTTTGATGCTTTCCACGTTTCAGTAAAGTTTTCGTCAAAAAATCCATTTTTTATACTGATATAAATTCCAATTACAATAAGAATAAAAAGCGCAATTAACTTTGAACCAGTGAATAACAGTAAAATTATTTTTCCATATTGAATTCCTTTTGAATTCATGTACGTTAAAAGTAAAATACTGGAAACACCAATTAAATTGACGTAAGTAATTGAAATATCTCCAATTTGGACAAGTGTTGTAAATAAATCAGGAAAAAATACTCCAGCAAATCTTCCAAAAGCAACACCAACTGCTGCGATAACTCCTGTCTGAATCACTGTAAAAACTGTCCAACCATAAAGGAAAGACGTTAAACGTCCAAAAGCTTTTTGAATGTAAACAAATTGTCCTCCCGCTTGCGGAAACATGGCAGCTAATTCTCCATAACTTAATGCCCCAAAAAGTGTGATTACACCAGTCAAAATCCAGGTAAATAAAACCCAACCAGAACTTCCAAGGTCTTTCGCCATGTCAGAACTAACAATAAAAATCCCTGATCCAATCATACTTCCAGCAACAATAAAAGTTGCATCGAGTAGTCCTAATGATTTTTTAAAACCTGTTTTTTCCATACTGTAAAAAAAAAGTCCTGCCTCAAAAGAAGCAGGACTATGTTAATTTAAAATTAATTATTTATCGTCGTCGTCATTTAAGTTTTCAGAAACATTTACAATTGCATCGTGACCTCTTAATGATTGCTCAAAATTGAATTTATTAACTTGACTGTGTTTTCTACTATAAAGTAAATAAACTAACACACCCAATCCTGTCCAAATTAAGAATGCTACCCATGTTTCTGGTTTCACAAAGAACATTAATCCGATATTAAATAATGCTCCCATAATAGAAACAAATGGTAAAAATGGAGTTCTAAATGGTCTTGGCAAATCTGGTTGTTTTACTCTAAGAATTAAAACTGCGATTGAAATCATTGAGAAAGCTAATAAAGTTCCCATACTACACATTTCAGCAACTTTATCAATTGGAGTTAAAGAAGCAACAACTGATATAATTAAACCAACAATTAATGTACTTCTATAAGGAGTTTGAAATTTCTTGTGAACAACACCGAAAATTTTGAAAGGTAACAAACCATCTTTCGCCATTCCTAAGAATACACGTGTTTGACCTAACATCATTACTAACATTACAGAAGTTAAACCAGCAACCGCAGCTATTGTAATTAAAATCGTCGCCCATGGCATTCCAATTCCTTCAAAAGCAGAAGCGACAGGAGCTTTTATATCTAAATCTTTGTAATCTACCATTCCTGTAAGAACCAAGGAGACAGCAATGTAGAGAACTGTACAAATAATTAATGAAGCTATAATTGCAAAAGGAACATCTTTTTTAGGATTAATCGCTTCTCCAGCTTGTGTAGAAACAGCATCAAAACCAATATAGGCAAAAAAGACAATGCTGGCGGCTGTTAAAACTCCACCAAAGCCCCAACCATAATGAGAAACTCCATCTATCACTTCTGCATCTGGCACAAAAGGTGTCCAATTATCAGTATCAATAAAAAAGAAACCTACAAAAATCACGAAAAGAACAACTGCTAATTTCAAGATTACAATGATATTATTTGTTTTTGCAGCTTCTTTAATTCCTTTAATTAAGATAGAAGTTACAACCCATGTTATAAGAAATGCTGGTAAATTAAATGAAAATGAACCATGACTAGAAAGATCAGCAACTAACTGAGAATTTCCTGCTTTTTCCGCAACTTTAATTGCAGCCGAAGTTTTTTCAGCATAAGTTGTTGGGTCATTCATCAACCAGGTCGGGGGATCAATTCCGCATTGATGGAGTAATTTTTCAAAATATCCACTCCAAGCAACAGCAACGGTTGTAGCTCCCATCATGTATTCTAGAATCAAATTCCAACCAATTACCCATGCAAAAACTTCACCCATTGTTCCGTAAGAATATGCGTAAGCACTTCCTTCAACTGGCAAAACAGAAGCAAATTCTGCGTAACAAAGTGATGCAAATAAACATCCCAAACCTGCAATTGCAAATGCTATAGCCAAAGCTGGCCCAGCATGATTATGTGCAGCGATACCTGTTAAAGTGAAAATTCCACCACCGATAATCGCCCCAATTCCTAGCGAGGTTAAGCCCCATTTTGTTAAAACTCGTTTAAGTTGACTTTTTTTCATGTCTGCCTCAAAGGCACTCATTGGTTTTACCCGCCAATTATTTTTTGCCATATAACTAGTAATTTAAAATTTAAGTCTGTAAATATAATAATATTTGTTTCAGTTGTGTTAAATTTTCACTTACAAAAGTTTATTATTTCATTTTTAAGTTTAATTTTACATTAGTTTTTAACTTGTCCAAAACAGATAATTAGTTTAAAAAATGGAAAATCCACTTGAGTTTTCAAAAAGATCTCGTAAAGCAATTTTATTTTTTGTTTTATTTTTCTTGTTGATTGTCATCACTCCAAGACTGATTTTTCTTTTCAAAGAACCTGCTGATTTTAAATTTACGCAAACGGAATTCGAAAAGAAAGTTTTCAAGAAAAGAACTTTTTCGTATTCAAATAATTACGAATCCAATCAATATTCGAAGAAATCAAAGTTTAAAACTCCTCCAGAAAAATTTGACCCAAATCAATATTCACCTTCTGATTGGATGAATTTAGGAATGAGTCAGAAACAAGCTGATTTAATTATTCGCTTTGGAAAAAGAGGATTTTATTCGGATGAAGATTTAAAAAAAGTATTTGTTATTTCAGAGAAATTTTTTGCTGTTATCAAAGATTCACTTGTTTATCCCAAAAAACAAGTTTACGAGAAAACTTCTTATACCAAGGAAGAGAAAAAAATTAAAATCATTGAATTAAATACTGCTTCAGAAGAAGAATTAATGACAATAAAAGGAATTGGACAGTATTTTGCAATGAATATTATCAAAAAAAGAGATGCTTTTGGTGGATTTATTTCTAAAAAACAATTGTTAGAAGTATGGAAATTTGATGAGGAAAAATTGGCTTTAATTTCTGATTTTGTTTCGGTAGATCCAAGCTTGATTAAGCAAATAAATCTAAATTCAGTGACAGTGGAAGAATTAAAAAAGCATCCTTATTTAACATGGAACATTGCAAATTCAATTGTTAAAATGCGAACTCAATTGGGTTCTTTTCAAAAAATTGAAGACATAAAAAGATCAGTTTTGGTTGATGAAGAATTTTACCAAAAAATAAAACCTTACTTAAATTTATAAAGCTTATTTTTGCACACAAGTGAAATTAAAAAACGAATATTGAATATTGAATGTTGAATTTTAAACTGAGAACATAAAATTTTATTCTCAATTTTTCATTTTCCATTCTCCATTTTAAAAAATATGTTAGAACAAGAAATTAAAAATGTAATCCGTGACGTTCCAAATTTTCCTATCGAGGGAATTATTTTTAAAGACATCACTCCGATAATGATGAATCCAACTTTGTCACAAAAGATTATCGATCATTTGTACGATTTATACAAAGATAAAAACATCGATAAAGTTGCAGGAATTGAAAGTAGAGGCTTTTTATTTGGCTATCCTTTGGCAATAAGATTAGGCGTTCCGTTTATTTTAATTCGTAAAAAAGGGAAATTACCATACAAAAAAACATCTTTTGATTACGATTTAGAATACGGTTCTGCAACAATTGAAATCCACACGGATGCAGTCGAAGCAGGAGAAAATGTGTTGATTCACGACGATTTGTTAGCTACTGGTGGTTCTGCAAGTGCAGCCGCTGAATTAGTTGAATTATGCGGAGGAAATGTTGCTGGATTTAATTTTTTAGTTGGCTTAAATTTCCTAGAAGGAGATAAAAAACTGGCTAAGTTTACTAATGAAGTGATAAGTGTTGTGAACTATTGATTTAGAAATAAAATTTGCAAAAAAATGCGACTTTTTTGGAGTCGCATTTTTTGTTATTAATATGTTTATTGTTCCACATTATTTTATTTCAATGACTTCTTTCTTATCAAAATACATTTTTTCAACATCAAAATCAATTCTGCCAAGATTTAATCCAGCCCAACCAACTTGATTTACAAGCGTTATTTTGCCATCTAAATTTAAAATTTGCGTTGGTTTTTCAAGAAAAGTATGTGTATGTCCGCCAATTATTAAATCAATTCCACAGGTTTTTTTCGCTAAAACTTGGTCAGAAACTTTATCATTTGGATATTCATATCCTAAATGAGAAAGACAAATGATTAAATCACATTTTTCGGCTTTCAATGTGGAAACCATTTCTTGTGCAATTTCGATTGGATTCAAATAAACTGTTTCTCCAAATAAAACATCGGGTACTAGCGCTTTTAATTCAACACCTAAGCCAAATATTCCAATTTTTAATCCACCTTTTTTGAAAATTTTATATTTCTCAGTTTGGCCATTTAAAATGGTGTTTTTGAAATCATAATTTGAACACAAAAAAGGGAAATTAGCATGTACTTTTGCTTTTGAAAATCCTTCCATGCTTCCATCAAAATCATGATTTCCCATTGTTGCAGCATCATAACACATTTTGGTCATGACTTTCATTTCTAAATCTCCACCGTAGCGGTTAAAGTAGGGAGTACCTTGAAAAATATCTCCAGCATCTAAAAGCAACACATTCTCTTCCTCTGAACGAATTTTTTTGATGATGTCATAGCGCTTTGAAACTCCTCCTTGATTTGGAAATTTTGAGTGATTCGCTGGAAAAGGATCAATGTTTGAATGCGTATCGTTGGTATGTAGGATAGTTAATTTGGTACTTTTTTTATTTAAAAATAAGGATGACGAATTTGAGAAAAGTGAATTACTTAATCCAATTGCAACTCCAGATAATACAGTTTTTTTTATAAATTCTTTTCTTTCCATTTTTATAAGATATTAAGATTTTAGGACTTCAAGATTTTAAGACATTGATTCTCTTAGATTACTAAATTTACTTTATATACGATAATTATTAATTTAAAAGTTTGAACACACTTGAATCTAACAATTCATAACTCTCCCGATAGCTATCGGGACATAACTCATAATTAATTATTGCATTCTCAACTCTAAATTATTTTTCAAAACTTTCTCTTTTTTCAAGTAATCAATAAAAACATCTC
>CAMBRH010000096.1 GCA_945870115.1 Chitinophaga pinensis
AGAAGTTTTTACAATACGCTAGTGCATTAATTGAAATTGATTGTAAGCTATCGGTAAAAGAATTAGCATCCAAAACTACATTGTCGTAAATTGTTGGAATACAATAACCGCCTGAGCCACCGCTTGTTGCTGACCAATGAGAAACTTCACTCCAGTTGCCTGCACCACCAACCCAATACATGGTTTTACTTAGTGGAGTTATAAAGTTGATTCCTGTATTACTTGCAATATCAGATGAGTTATTTGCATTAAAAGTTGCACCTCCATTCGCATTTATATTTTTAAAAACTATGTAATTTAATATTGCCGTGGAAGTGCTTGGCATTTGAATATTTGCAGGACTATAAACCTCATTTGTATTGAAGGTGATTAACTCAGTGCATGAACCTGATGCTTGAAGTAGCTTGTTTATTATTTGAGTTTGATTGTACTCAAAAGTATATGTTCTTCCTTGGTTTAAAATTAAAGTATCAAATGTGTTATTATCATTGATTATAAAATTACCGTAAAAATTATTTTCTCCTAATATGGCTTTTTTGAAAACATTATTACCATCAATTGTTGCTCCTGACGAAACTTTAAATAAATTAATAGTATTGTTTCCGTACAGCGTGGTGTTGCCGATCGAATTTATTTCATTAAAAAAATTACTCCCTGTAATAGAGTTCGTACTTAAATTATTTCCTGTAAATTCTAAATTTTGATAAACTAAATTATTACCTGTGTAAATATATATGTTATTATTTGAAGTAAAACGAATTGTAGAAGTAGCACTTGAAAGATTGAAATTTGTTGAATTTACAAACCAACCATAAATATAACCGAAAGTAATATAATGACTTCCTGCACTTTCTGTAATGTTAAATAATGAACTTCCCAAAACTAAGCCTCTCAAATTCGTATTATCTGACCAAAAACAAGAAATAGTAACCGTTTTATTATTTGTATTAAAAATTCCAGCTTCTAAAAAAATAGATTTAGTTGAAGTAAAATTATCTTGCAAAATCCACTCGCCATCTGAATTATTGAAAATTATGTTTCCAATAAATGTTTTTCCCGAAGATGTAATTTTTCTGCCTAATACATTTCCTTCAAAATATAGATTTCCATTGTAATTTAGATCCATTGCACCTACCAATTTCAAATCTCCGCTTATATGCAATTCTGCTGAACCATTCAAACTTGGATTATTCAAAACTCCTGTCCAATCCATGCCTTTACTTAACGAATTACTTGAAACTGTAACAGCTTGATTTGCAAGAGAAAATGAATTTACATCAAAAAAAACATCATCCGTTACAGTCGGAATACAAGAACAAGAACTTCCACCTGAAGTATTAGACCAATGAGCAGCATCATCAAAATTCCCAGAGTTTCCTATCCAATATAGAGAACTTGATAAAGAATATTGAAGAGAAATTAAAGCTCCTATAAAAATTATTAATATAATTTTTTTCATAATCTAGATTTTATTTTTTTGGTAAATTAAGAAATAACAACTGCGTTTTTTTAATATCTTCTGCTTGCTTTTCAAAAAAAGGTGAAATTCTTCCGAACCCCACCTTTTTACTATTTAAACTACACCTTACTAATTACTCTTTAATTATTTTCTGATGAAAAATTCCTTTTTCTGAAGAAATTTCAATCAT
Source organism: Chitinophaga pinensis (assembly GCA_945870115.1). GTDB lineage: Bacteria > Bacteroidota > Bacteroidia > Flavobacteriales_D > Crocinitomicaceae > M2408. The sequence continues at coordinate 1,650 of CAMBRH010000096.1, forward strand.
ATAAACTCCGTCACTCCAGTTTTTAGAATCGATTTGAAGTGAGTTTTGACTTTCAATTTTCTCAAAAATTAGCTTACAACTTGCATCGAATATTTTAATATTTCCTAAAGAAAATTCTTTACTTTCGATTGTGAAAAATTCTGCAGTAGGATTTGGATAAATACTCAAATTAAAGTTTTTATTCACCTCATCTACGCCAACATTATCAATTGTAAAACACAAACTCGTTGCTATAAGGTTACAAGTCAAGGAAGTTAATTGAACAGCATAAGATCCATTTTCAATTGCTGTGAAACTTTGATTTGTAGCTGAAGCAATTTGTAAATTATTATTTCCGCAATCCAACCATTGATACGTGGCATTATTTTCTAATGAACTCAAAGTTGTTCCAGAAAAACTAACATTCGTATTTAATGTTGGATTTGTAACCGTTAAAATTGTTGTTACAACACTATCGCAACCAGTTGCAGAAATCAAGGTATCGTTATATGAACCAGCAAGAGCGTAGGTATTTCCGTTAATTAAATAAGAACTTCCTGCACAAATTGTTTGTGGATTAGAATTTAAAATTGTTGGATTTACAGTCAAAATTGTTGTTACGATACTGTCACAGCCATTAATTGTTTGAAAAGATGTTGGATATGAACCCGCAACTGTATAAGTAACTCCATTGATTGTATAACTTTCTCCTTGACAAATTGTTTGTGGATTCGTTGTTGCAAAAGTTGGATTTACTGTTAAAATTGTTGTCACAATACTATCACAACCATTTATTGCTTGAAAAGTTGTTGGAAATGAACCAGCGACTGTGTATGTATTTCCATTGATTGAATAAGATCCACCTTGACAAATTGTTTGCGGATTGGTACTACCTGTTGTTGGATTTACAGTTAAAATTGTTGTTACAATACTATCGCACGCATTTACAGAAATTAAAGTATCGTTGTAAGATCCAGCAATTGTATAAACATTTCCATTGATTGAATAAGAACTTCCAGAACAAATTGTTTGTGGATTATTACTTGCAAAAGAACTTACAACGGTTAACTGAGTTGTTACAATACTATCACAACCAGCAAGAGTTTGCAAATTATCTACATAATTTCCTGCAAGTGTGTATGTATTTCCATTGATTGTATAAGAACCATTTGTGCAAATTAATTGCGGATTATTTACTGCATAAATTGGATTTACAGTCAAAATAGTTGTCACAACACTATCACAACCATTTACAGTTTGCATCAAATCAATGTAAGTATTTGCAACAGTATAAATATTCCCATTAATTGAATAACTTCCGCCAGGACAAATTGCTTGCGGATTTGTTGTTGCAAAAGTTGGATTTACTGTTAAAATCGTATTTACTGTTGAATCACAACCATTTACAGATTGCAATAAATCTGAGTATGTTCCTGCAAGGGTGTATGTATTTCCATTAATCGAATAACTTCCTCCTTGACAAATTGTTTGTGGATTTGAAGTTGTAAAAGTTGGATTGACAGTCAAAATTGTGGTTACAGTTGAATCACATCCATTAATTGACTGAAATAAATCTGGGTAAGAACCTGCAACAATGTATGTATTTCCATTGATGGAATAACTTCCTCCTTGGCAAATTGTTTGTGGATTTGTACTTGCGAAAGAAGTTACCACTGTTAATTGTGTTGTTACAATGCTATCACAACCGATACCTGTTTGCATATTATCAACATAAGTTCCTGCAACTGTATAAGTATTTCCATTAATTGTGTAAGACCCACTTGAACAAATTGTTTGTGGATTATTTACTACATAAATTGGATTTATTGTTAAATAAGTTGTCACAATACTATCGCAACCATTAATTGTTTGGATTGTGTCAATATAAGTTCCATTTGTGGAATAAATATTTCCATTAAAAGAATAAGTTGCTGTTCCGCACAAATTTTGAAAATTATCAGCATGAATAGTTGGAATAACTGTCAATTGTGTATTTACAATACTATCACAACCATTTATTGAAGTCAAAGTATCTATGTAATTACCTGCTAATAAATACACATTGCCATTGATTGAATATGAATCATTTTCACACACAATTTGCGGGTTATTAACAGTGAAAACAGGATTTACATTTATAGTAACACTTGCAAATGAAGTATCACATTTTGTTCCTCCAGTACGAATTGCATAAAACGTATAAATTCCATTCATACTTGGAGTTGCATTTGCTCTTGAAAGTGTTTGTCCTGCTTGTGTAAATCCACTTGGTCCTGTCCATAAATAAGACGTTGCATTTGCAACAGTAGATCCAGTTCCAGAAATTGTTGCATCTTGACAAATTGAATTATTCGCCGTAATTGATGGAGTTGCTAACACATCAGGACAAATAAAGAATTTTCTCCCTTCGTATAAACTCCAAACATTTAAACTGTCTTTGACACGAATAAATAAATTGTTAAATCCATTTGGCAAACCAGAAGTATTAATATTTCTAAGAATATCAATACTATCGGCTTTTGTAAAACTCGCTAGTGGGAATCCATTTCCAACTCCAGGATCTGGAGAATTGAAGAAATATTCTGCTGAAACAATTGGTGCAGGATCTACTTGAGTAATAATTGGTTGAACGTAGATAACTCGACCTTCATATAAACTCCAAATATTTAGTGAATCTTTCACTCGAATAAATAGATTATGAAAACCAACAGACAATCCTGCAACTGAAATTTGTTTTACTAAGTTAATTGAGTCAGCTTTCACAAAACTTGCGATAGCTAAACCATTCCCAACTCCTGGATCAGCATCAAAGAAATATTCTGCTGAAACAATTGGAGCTTCATCTGTTTGAGTAATAATCGGTTGAACATAAATTACACGCCCTTCATATAAACTCCAAATATTTAGAGAATCTTTGAAACGAATAAATAAGTTATGAAAACCAGTACTTAAACCAGCAACAGAAATTGAGTGTATTAAGGAAATACTGTCATTTGCTGTAACAGGAATTTCAACATAAGTTCCAACACCGTTATCTGTATCAAAGAAATATTCAAATGCAACTAAAGGAAAAATCTCCAAAACTGGTGCAACATTATCGCAATTTGCCAAATTTATTGATAAATTAATTCCATTATCAATTCCAATTAGAGGAATATTTGAACTTACAACTCTGATTCTATATCCAGTACCAGGAGTTACATCAGGTATAATTGCATAGATTGTGTTGTTGATTTCAGAAGTTATGTTTCCAATATCAATTGGAGAAGCAAAAGAACCATTTTCGTCAGATAATTGAGCTGTAAAAACATTTCCAGTATTAAAAATTCCTTTTACAGGATATTCAATTTTAAACACATTTCCAGCGCAAATATTTGTACCAGCAATTAAAATTGCATTTCCAATTGATGTTTCATAGTTTGACCCAATTGCAGCTAAATAAGAATTAACTTGATTCCCAACTAAAGCATGGTTGTCAAATTCAATTTCGAAGGAATACCTACCTGTTATAAAACTAGTTCCATAATTAGAAACACCTATTTTCAAACCATCATCTATCCCATTAAATCCTGCTTGTTTCAACCAAAGAGCATTTCCCAAATTATCAAATTTTGCAACAAAAACATCACTTACACCACTGTTAAAATTTGAAATATTAATACCTGAGAAATAAGCACTGTGTTGAAATTTACCTGAAACATATACATTTGAGTTTTTATCTAAATCCAATCCTGTAGCATAATCATTATCAAAACCTCCAGCAGATTTAGCCCAAGAAACTTGACCTGCAGCGTCGTATTTAACAACAAAAGCATCCCACATTCCAGCAGAAGTCAAATTGAAAGATCCGAAGCCTACATTCGTATAATATTGACCAGAAATATAAGAGTTTCCATTTACATCAGTAACTATTTCATTTCCAATTGCGTAACCGGTTCCTCCTCTCAACCATACTTGATTTCCAGATGGGTCATATTTTAATAAGAAAAATTGGTCACTTCCTGAAAAAGGTCTGTAATTACCCGTTACATAACTATTCCCAAAATTATCTACAGAAACACCATTTACAAAATTTCTTACACCCCCATAATTTAAAGTTTCCCAATTTCCTGCTAATGATTTGGTCCATTGTATGGTTCCACTTGAATTTAATTTTAAAGTCAAAACATCGTCGTAATAGGACGAACCATTAAACCCTCCACGACCTCCCGCAAAAAAACAATTGCCAAATCGATCCACAGTAATACTATTTCCTTCATCGTCGTAAACCCCGCCTAGTTTATTTGCGTATTGATTCACACCAGATGCATCAAATTTTGAGTAAAACATATCACTTAATCCTGCACTAGTTAGTGAAATGCCACCAACTGTTACTGTATTTGAAAATGTTCCAACTATATAGTAATTACCAAATTTATCTATTGCTATATCTTTAGAAGATAAAACTCCACTTGCTACTTGCCTTGCCCATAAAATTGTACCTATAGAATCATATTTCACTACGTAAACCCCACTTCCGGCTAAGGTTGTCGATCCAAATGTTACTGCTGAAGAATAATCACCAATGACATAATTGTTTCCGATTGAATCGGTAGCGATATTTGTTGAAATTCCACTATTATTTTCTGACCATGACCAATCTGGAGTAATTTGTTGACTTGAATTATTGATTACAAAATTACTTCCATTATCTGTTCCGATAATATTAGGAGCATTTGCAATCACTCTAATTCTATATAAAGCTCCTGGAATTGTTAATGGAGGAATAATTGCAGCAATAGGACTTGAAAGTCCAGTTCCAATAGGGGTTGGATAGAAAAAACCACCACTTGCATCAGATAATTGTACAGAATAATAATTTCCCGAAGCATAATTTCCAAATACATCAAAAGATACATCAATTGAACTACCAGCTATGTAAGAATGTCCGCTTAACTCATTTGTAAAAATTGCTAAACTGTCCTGTATATTTGAACCTAATTTAGCAATAAACGAATTGGATGTAGTACCATTTAAAATAGACGTACCAAAAGCTATACTTGATGCAAAAACGCCATTTAAGTATAGATTTTTAGCTTGATCAATTGTTATTTTTTTCCCTGAATCAACACCACCATCACCAACATTGCTAACCCAGATTACTTCACCAATTGAATTGTATTTAGCTACGTAAACATCACTTACTCCACTGTTTACATTAGAAATAGCAATAGTAGAAAAAACTGCATTTTGCTGAAACCTACCAGAAACATAAGCATTCCCTTGAATATCAATTGTCACACCTTCTGCATAATCGTTATCAACACCACCTGCAGCTTTTGCCCAAGCAACTTGACCAGCAGCATCGTATTTAACTACGAAAGCATCCCACAAACCTGCAGAAGATAAGTTAAAGGAACCAAAACCAGCACTGGAAGAAAATTGCCCAGAAACATAAGAATTTCCATTAGCATCTGTTATTATCTCATTTCCAACAGCATTACCCGTTCCTCCCCTTAGCCATACCAAATTTCCTGAAGGATCTCTTTTTAAAACAAAAAATTGATCACTGCCAGAGTAAGGTTTATAATTTCCTGTAATGTAACTATTTCCAAAAGCATCAAGAGAAATACTATTTACAAAGTTCCTTACCCCCCCGTAGTTTAAGGTCTCCCAATTACCTGATTGTCCTGGAAACCATTGTATTGTCCCTGTTGCATTCAATTTAATACTACTTATTTCGTCGTAGTATGGAGTTGAAGAACCATTGTTACCTCCCTTACTTCCGGCAATATAACTATTTCCTAATTTGTCTGCAACAATACTCTTCCCCTCATCGTCATAAATTCCACCATATTTTCCTGCGAAAATCGTAACCCCATTTGCGTCAAACTTCCCATAAAACATATCTGTAAGTCCACCACTAGTTAAAGAAACACCACCAACTGTAACAGTATTGGAAAAAGTACCAACAAGGTAATAATTATTATTTTGATCAATTGCAATATCATTTGGAGTTAGTGTTCCATTGGCAACTTTTCTTGCCCACAGAATTAATCCAGCAGAATCACTTTTAACAACATAAGCTCCAGAACCTGTTAAAGTTGCTGATCCAAAAGTAACATCTGTAGAAAAACTTCCTAAAACGTACGTATTGCCAATAGAATCTGAAGTAATATTAGTAGTATTTCCATCTAGATTTTTTGCCCAAGCCCAATTTGGTGGATCATTTTGTTGTGCGTTTAAAAATTCTTTACTACTTAAAAAAAGTAAGAGCAGAATAAAATATTTGAATATTTTCATTTTTTGAACTATTAAATGAGTAATTATTTTTAAGAAAATCTTATTATTGAACCTAGGTTCAAAAAATCGAAGCTTTGCAGTTGAACTGCCGTTCAATTTATCGAAGCTTTGCTTCTCTTACTTTTGATTTCTAGCTTTAATTTCTACATTTAGAGTTCCATTTACAGGAATCACAGAATTTTGAATATCCATTGATTGCATCTGTGGAATAGTTGTTACACCAGTCATATTTGGCATTGGATAAGAACCACCATAAATACCACAATCAGTGCCATCAGTTCCATAGCCAAATCCTAAAGAAGTGGATAATAAATGCCAATCGTAATATCTTGAAGCACTTTGTGCAATATTTAAAGGAATAGTTGAAACAAATTGATCTGCAATTGTATTCAAATTACCAACTCCAGTATTTCCTGCAGGAGGAAAAATATCAAAATTTAAAGGGTCTGTATAAAGGTAAATGTTTTTATTGTAGGTACTTTGTGTTCCTGAAAAATTAGGAAAAGACGGCTCTATAAAAATGTTGTTCGTTACATTTGCATAACTTACTCCAGAAAAATAAAAGTTACTTAAAAAAATATTGTTCGTAATAATTACACTAGGCTTTGTTGAAGATAAGATATAACTTTGAATTATATTATTGCTAATAATCATGTTATTAAAATTGTTAACACTTACATATCCTGAAAAATTATTTTTTGCTATCCAATTATCACCGCAAACATCAATATAATTTCCAATATAATTTCTTTCTACAATAATATTATTTACAGGTAAACTTCCACCTGTTCCTGTAATTCCTTGTGAAATAATAAGACCTTTTATTATACTCCCTGTTGGTAAAGTTGTAGAATTACCTCTACTCAAATAAACATAATCTAAATAGGTAGATAAATTATATTGAGTTCCACTAAGACTATGCCCTGCACCAATTAAAACAAGTCTTTTGTTCAAAGAAACAGATCCATAGTTTATAGTTGAACCATGAATGTAAACCGTGTCACCAGCTGCTGAAACATCGACTGCTGCTTGAACAGTTGTGTATTGTCCTGCAGAAATAGTACCATTATTTACAGTTCTTACAGTTGCATTTGCAGAAAGAACAATCCCTGTTGCTCCTAAAATCGAAAGTAGAATTTTTTTCATAAAGTAGAATTTTTTACAAATTTACCTTAATTTCAACTTTTTTAGATACTCAATTTTGGGTATATTTCTAAAGGAGATTTATTATTTCATTGAAATTTTTTGAATTGTTTTTGGCTAAAATTTTTCTTCTATGCGTGTGAACCGTTTCAAGAGAAATAAATAATTTTTCAGCAATTTCTTTTGAACTTAAACCCTCTTTAATCAATTTAACAATTTCAAATTCTCTTGGACTCAAATTTATTTTAGATTTAGATTTTTCATTTCTATATTTTTTAAAACAAATTTCAATTGCTGTTTTCAATTGTGACTCCGTGAAAGGCTTTACTAAAAAAGCATCCGGTTCTATTTCTAGAATTTCATCTAAAATACTTGATTTATTATTTGCTGTTAAAAAAATAATATGACAAGCAGAAATTTTTCGAATTTCTTTCGCTAAATCAATGCCATTTTTTAATCCTTTGATTTGAATATCACAAATTACTAAATTTGGTTTTGAGATTTTAGATGAATGAAATAAGAGAATTGCATCATCGTAATTATCTTTTATTTGAGGTTCAATAAATCCACCACTCAAAATGCAATCTTTTATGCTTTCGGCAGTTATTAATTCGTCTTCAATTATTAAAATCTTAAAATCTGTCTTCATAGTTGAATTTTAAGTTTAAATGAATTAAAGGAACTTGAATCAATTGTCATTTCTGAATTCAATTGTTTTAATAAAGTTTGAATGATTTTAAGTCCTAAACTATCATCTCTCACTTCCTCAAAATTAATTTTAATTGAACCATTATCAGAATAAGTTATTATCAAATATTCCAGTTCATTTTGAACAAGTAAATCACAATTTATTTCGATTCTTAATTCTTGATTTTTGGGTTCTGCATATTTAATTGAATTGGTGATTAGTTCATTTAAAATCAACCCAATAGAATTAACTTTATCAAAAGTAATAAATTCACTTTTTAAGAAATAATTAAACTCAATAGAATTTGGATTTAGTTGAAAAACAGAACATAAAGATTCGCAAATACTCGAAATAAAATCTTTAAAATTTACATTAGTTTCAATTTCATTTATTTGTAATTGTTGATGAAGTAGTGACATAATATCCAACCTGTTTTTGCTTTCTATCAATGCTTTTTGAGGATCAGTTTTTTCAATTCGATTTATTTGAAGAGCTATTAAACTTGAGACAACTTGTAAATTGTTTTTTATACGATGATGCATTTCCATTAAAAGCGCTTCAATTTTCTCATTTTTATCCAATATTAGTTTTTGAGAATCTTCCAAATCTTTATTTTGCTTTAAAATTTTTAACCTTGATTTTTCATGATTTTTTTTATACATCCAAAAAATATACGCAGTAAAAGTTATTGTATATAATAAAACAGTAATAAAATCTGTGAATCTTTGCTCATCATTTTTGTAAGGAAAAACAAAATTTGGAAATTTAATTTCTATAAAAATGAGCGAAATTATTGCAAGCGTTAAACTTAAACACATGTAAAATATTTGCTTGACTTTTCCAATTAATATAAACATATTAATAAGCATAATCATTAAGAAAAAAACTGTTCCATACGAACCTCCGTTAAAAAAATGCATTGGCATTAAAATCACGTAAGTTGAAACGACAAAAATTATCAGTAGCTTATTTTCTAACTTCTCAGAATTAAATGATTTCCAATAAATTAAAAAAGCTATAATACTGCCTGGAATTGCTAAAACAACTGTCATATAATGGAGGCCCAAAATATAATTCAAAATTCCAGCTTGAATTCCAAAAAGTAAAATAACAAAACTAGTGATATTAAATATCTGGTGTTCAATCTCAAAACCTTTTGAAGCTCCTGAAATTCTGCTAGAAAAAGATTTTATTTTGTTTAACATTTTTCGAAGGTATGAATATTATTCAAAGATTGACTTTATTATCAAAAAAAGTACAAGTTTATTTCCATGTAAAAAATCTATTAGCCTTATTATCTGATAAATTCTTTATTACAAAAAAAATTGAACCAAAAAAATATCAAGTCCAATCTTCCTTTTTTATCTAAAATAAATTTTATCTTTGCATAAATCTTTTAAGAAAAGCGTAGCTTTGATAAAATGTGAAATAATTTTAATATTAAATTCAATAAAATATGTCAAATAATTTATTAAAAGGAAAAAGAGGA
>CAMBRH010000097.1 GCA_945870115.1 Chitinophaga pinensis
GCAGATTACAAATTACAGATTGCTTCGCTTTCAAATAGATTTTTTTGAAAGCGAAGCAATCTGTAATCTGCCAATTTGTAATCTGCAATGCCGCTTTGCGGCTACTCTACGAGTAATTGCTTGGTTTTTTCTTGAAAGTCACTTTTTACTGTTACAAAATAAATGCCTTTTTCTAATGTTGAAACATCCAAAGATACCGTATTATCAGAAATTGAATTCGTTTTTATTTCAACATTTTTACCCATAACGTCTGTTAGCAAAAATGTTGTTGTGCGGCTATCATAATTTTCTAAAACAATTCGTGTACTGCTTTTTGCAGGGTTTGGATACAAGGTAAAATCAAACGGTTTTTTTGAGGCAGCGAGATTTTGATTTAGTTGGTTTAGAGAATCTTGAGTAGCCATTTGTTGTTTTATTTTTCCTGAAGGAGAGTTACCTTGGTAAGATGGAGCACCTGAAATTAAACCCTTACAAAAATTGTAAACATCAGTTGGATCTGATTCTGGCATAGGATGAGAATAATCTAAAATTTGATGGATATCCAACACAATTTCTGGTGACACTTCTGATTCAGGCAGTTTTTCAATTTCATTTCCTGCAAAAATATTTACATGATAGCCATTTGAAGTTGTTAGTTCGCCATTAATTGTAACGTTATTCCATGCTTGACAAGTATATTGGTTGCCAACTAATTTACAACCTTCGATTTGTGAACCGTTGAAGTTTGTATTTTCAAAAGATATATTTTCAGGGTATTGTGTGATGTCATTTACGGAACCTTCTAAATTTGGAATAATATCGGTTGATTGCCAAATCATATGATCAGAATCATTTGGAATTATAAAAGTGAGTAGTTGAGTAATTTTGTTTGTTACACCAAACTGATTAATTGTATTAAACTCAATATCTACGATTAATTTAACTTCAATATCAAAATCTAATTCCATGCCAGTAATTGATTCATTTATTAAAGGGGGATTATTTACCAACAAGTTATTCACATCAGGTATGTTTGACCATGAACCAGAATCCCACCAATTTGTCGGGGGATTAAAAATTGGATAATATGGGGCACTTTGATCTAACATAGTACTTCTTGAGTCTATGTATTCATTTTTGACACCAATACTACTCACGATACCTTTAAAAGCATTAACATTCACATAAGGAGTACTTAAGATAACACTATCTTTGAGTTTGCCTCCCGCTGCAGGATAATAACTTGAACCCTGTAAAAAATGATTTTCGCCCTCTTCAAATGTAGAATATGAATAACCCGAATTCAAACCAAATAATTTTTCATACTTTTCAACATCTGCATTTTCACTTATTAAATTAGTTGTAAAAGTTGGGTCAATATATGAATAATTCGAACCACTTGCATTAAGTTGACTTAATAATTTGTGTTTAGAAATTATCCTAAAACTTGCTTGAATATTGGTTTTTTTTATATCTAAAGATGAATTAAAAGTATATTTTAAATCTTCCGCTAATTGTATTTGATAATTTTTTGTCCAGTTTTGGTATATATATGATTTTGCGCCCCAAATAGTGCCGTAAGTTGAAAGCAAAATATTATCATTATATATTAATCCTTGCTCATTAAAAAGAGATTTTTCAGATTTTGAAAATGTATCTGTAGTAGTTTTAGAAATTTTAATTTTTGGACTTTCAAGCAATGCAAAAGTACCTAATACCTCATTGTAAATTGGATATTCATGAAATCTTGTAATTGTTGGAAATCCAGTTGCAGCAGAGCCATAAGTTCCGGGCATATAAAAATCTGGACCTTGTTCAACTCCTTCAACAGTTATTTGACCTTTGAAATGCATTTCAGTAAATGAGGCAGTAGGAACATCAGGCGCCTTAGGTGGATTTTTTTCGACAAAATTATTTGCTATAAAAGTGCTCGCTTTTTCACCAAAAATTTGAGTAGCAACTTTAAAAAGCTGTTCTGTATCTATTATTTTATCTCCTGTTTCAATAGATTTCACAATACTCTTTGGAAGTGATTTAACAATTTCAAACCATGAATGCTGTGGACCAAGACCTTCATAGTATTCAGTTATTTCTTGAGAAGTTAAATTTAGTTCTTCCTGCATTGCTAACTCCTGAGCCATATTAGTCATTGTTACATTTCTAAGGTTAATATTATCAGCTATACTTGCCAGTGCAGTTGGAGGTGAAGCAAAACATCCTACAACAAATTTTGTCATTTTTAAAATTGCTAAATTTCTTTTTACGTTTTTATTGTGCTCTCCATTTGAAACCAATACTTTATTGTACTCTTTATATTTTTCATAATAACCATTTATCATGTTTACCATAGATTTATACATGATTAATCCATTTTTATCAACTTGCCCACCATTTACTTCATATTCAATATTTGATAAAAAATCAGTTGGGTTAACAGTTAAATCTTGGTTATTTATTAAAGGCTGATTGTCTAAGGTTACGCTTCTACCCAATAATCCAATACTTGAGTTTTTTATCTGCTTAAAAGTTAAAATTAATTTTGATGGATAATAACAAGTGCATGGATCATACGTTAATTGAAAATCAGTACTTGCCCATTCTTTCCCCTGTTGGGGTGCCTTTGCAATAGATGTAATTGTTTTGATATTCGTTTCAACATCCAAGGTTTGATCAACACCGTTTCCAAGTCTTAACAATCCGGAATAATTAGCAGTTCCATCCTCAAATTTCAATGTAATTTTCATAGCATCTGCATAATTATGGATGTCTTTATCTAATCCGAAATTTACAAAAACCCTTAAAACCCCTGTATATCTATTGTAGATTACAATATAAGGCAAAGATGGTAAATCCCCATTAATTATAGGTAACAAATTATCAGGATCTTCCCCTGCTGGATATTGACCTAAATTTAGCATCATTAACTCCCATCCATTATTATTTAGTGGATGAACAGCTTTTACTGTTCCGTCTGTATCAAGATATGTTGGAGATAAATAATTGTAATACTCAATTGTGCTATTTAAAATATTTCCCATTTCAGGTATATTAACGCCTGAAAAAAGCATATTTAAACAAAAATTATCCATGTATTCCCCTGTATTTGGATCGACTTTAAACCAATTAAATTTGTTTAAATATCGTTCATCAATATTACCATTTTGTAATTTTGGTAATACATTGTTAGCAGGATTGCTTGGATTTGTGTTAACATCGTTATAACAATCAGTTTGTCCAAACGAATAGAATGCTAAAAAGCAAAGTAAATATTTCTTGTAATAATTCATCTTTTCTTCCAATTTATTTTTTTTCACCTAAATAATGTAGTCCTCTAAATTTTAATTCCCATATACCATTTAAATTCCATCTAAAAAATTCATCAGGTCCTTGTCCAGAATCATAATAAAATTCTCGATAGTTAATAGAAAGTACTCCAGCGTTTTTTATTTCATTTGTACCAAGCGCATTTACAAAAATAAATCGCTGAGGAAAATCCAAGCCATCAACACCCATTTCATCATTTGGCATCAGATAAACAGTTATGTCAATACTATCAGTTGCATTTTTTTCTTTCATTCGAAAAGTACCTTCGAAACGGTAATTGGGATAATCATACACGTTTGTCCAATCTTCACTTGAGATATATAAATTCTTTTCCAAAGTATCAATTCCATCATCTTCTGGGAAGCAGATTAAATTAGGTTTCTTCTTTACAATTAACTTTATTGGTATCGTTTGCCCTGCTAATGATTGGTTAAAGTATCGTGCAACAGTTTTTTCTGAGATTATTTCGGAACCAATTAGCCAAGTGTATTCAGCATTTTCTTCAAGAGCAGTAAATACAACATTTTTATTGTAATAAATTGTATCTGTATCTATTCTTGTTTCCCATTCATAGCCATAAGCATAGGTTTCCTCCATCATAAAATCCGCACTAACCTCCTTCGCACAACTGCAATCTAAATCTTGTAATGCTGGCTGAACCTCTTTTTTACAAGAAAATAAAAAAACAACTAAGATTGATGTGATAAATAAAATTTTCATACATTATTAGATATTAGGACGCTAGGATATTAGGATTTTAGGACGAATCTGTCTTAAAATCCTAATATCCAAAAATCTTGAAGTCTGATTTATTTCTGTTCAACAACTTTTAAACGTTCTTCCATTTGTAGAATATAAAGCGTCATTTCTTCCACTTTTTCTAAAAGCAAACGATTTAATTCTCCTAAATCAACTTCACCATTATTAGCTTCAATTTCTTTTGCAGATGGAATGTTTGGTAAATGTTTATTTTTTTCGATATATGTTTTTAATTCTTGAAAAGGTAGTAATTTGTATGTTTCATCAAAAACGTAATCAGGAAAACTTGCCAATGTAGTTGTGTATTTGCGCGCAAAAACTTGTCCCTCACCAGTAACTTTAAAGTTCAATCTATCAAATTCATCATAATAAACAGAATGAACTTCTAGAGCATTTGTATTTTCAAATGCTCTAAAAATAGATTTACCTGCATTTATATTACCGCTTCTATCAACACTAAAAACATCATAACCATAATCTCCAGGAATTAAAATAGCTTTCTCTGTGTAATTAGTTGGATTTGTAAATTTTAATGTTTTCGAAAAAACCTCACCATCACCTTGCACATAAAATGCAGGATTTGATAAATTTAAACCTGCTGAAATAGCTTTATCAGTTGTTGAAAAAGAACTTATGCCTATGCTTTTAGAAAAGGCACGTCCATCCCCTTGCACATAAAAACTTGGGTTGTTTTGAAAGTCTAAACCTGTTGAAATAACTCTTTCAGTAACATTTGAAGACCTTGGCTCAACATAAAGTTGTTTCATATAAGTTTGCCCTGAGGTTAAAGCATAAAAATTTTGTTTTCCATCATCATTATTTATCAAAGAAAGCGCAAAAACTTTGGGAGTAGCTTGGATGTTCAAACCAAATTTAGCATCATCGTTCGTTAACAGCATTGTCATTCCTGGTTTATCACCACCAAAAACATTAAATTGTCCTGTTGGATATAAATTATTATACATTGTATAAACTTTGCCAACATTAATTTGATTCAAATCACTTTGAAAAATCATTTTTGCACCTGTTGCATTAATTTCAATGTTTCCACCATGCTCTTGATTGGTTAGAAAAAAGTTTTTTTCTGACAAACGAAACTCAACTCCTTTATCTGCACCTTTTCCTAAACTAACGTTATTCATGCCAAACCGAGTTGTTTTTCCATAATTAACGCTTGGTAATGTTGGGTCTGTTGGATTATCTTTTATTGGAATTCCTGACCAATCTCTCCAACTATAAAGGTGTAAATTAAATTGAGGTACAATATTTTGCCCTTGTTTAGTCCCGATTCCAACATAAGCATATGGATTAGCATTTGTACCAGTAGTAGGAAACTCATTAAAAATTTGAGTAAATGAAATTGTTGATGATAAAAGTAAAGAACTTAAAATTAATTTTTTCATAATGTTAGATTGGCTAAAAGTAATATTTTTCGCAAACATAAAAAAAAAAGGGGTTTTTCCTAATTTTGTTGATAAGTTTATCGATAAAATCCAAGTATTTTAAAAGCTAAATCTATTTTTTAATCGATAAATGAATTTTTGTGGAATTAAATTCCGTTTCATTCCTTTCAATTTTGTTCGTTTGATTAGGCTCAATTAGAGAAGAAAATAAATGAAAGCTGTAAAATAAATTTCAAATTAAATTGTCAAAATAGATTTTTGTATTATCTTTAGTATAAATTTTAAAAAATGCCCCACACAAAAGAACCTGCCGAAATTGTAAAAGATTTCATCAATCAAACCAAACAATCAATTTTTTTAACTGGAAAAGCTGGAACTGGAAAAACCACTTTATTGACCGAGATTATTCGATCAACTCATAAGCAAACAGTTGTTGTTGCTCCTACAGGAATTGCGGCTTTAAACGCTGGTGGAGTTACAATTCATTCCATGTTTCAATTGCCATTTTCTGCTTTTGTTCCAGATTTTGGAAATGTTCAAAGTTCTTCTGATCGCTTCAAAATTGAAACGAAAGATACCTTGATGCGTCATTTTAGTTTTAATACGAAACGAAAAAAATTACTTCAAAACTTAGAATTACTGATTATTGATGAAGTTAGTATGCTGCGGGCAGATCTATTAGATGCTATTGACTGGGTTTTGAGAAATATTCGCAAGAAAAACGAAGCTTTTGGTGGAGTTCAAGTTTTATTTATTGGAGATTTAATGCAACTTCCTCCAATCGTTAAAAACGAAGAATGGAGCATTTTATGTAAATATTACAGCGGAATTTTCTTTTTTAATTCAAAAGTATTACAAGAAAAACCTCCAATTTACATTGAATTAGAAAAAATTTACCGTCAAGACGATGAAGACTTTATTCGCATTTTAAATAATTTAAGAAACAATCAAATTTCAAGTGCTGATACCGATATTTTAAACAAACAATTAAATCCAAGTTTTGATTCACGTCAAAATTTTGGTTATATCACTTTAACAACACACAATTACAAAGCTGACCAAATTAATAAGCAAGAATTAGATCATTTGACTGAAAAATCTGAAATTTATCAGTCAGAAGTTACAGGAGATTTTCCTCCACACTTATTTCCTTTAGACACCAATTTAGAATTAAAAGTTGGTGCGCAAGTAATGTTTATTAAAAATGATTTATCAGCTGAAAAATTGTTTTTTAACGGAAAAATGGGCGTTGTGAAGTCTATTTCTCAAAATGAAATTTTTGTAGAATTTCCTGAGGAGAAAAAAACCATTGAAGTGGATAAATACGAATGGGAAAATATTCGCTACACCGTTGATGAAAATACCAAAGAAATTAATGACGAGGTGATTGGAACTTTTGTGCAATATCCTTTAAAATTAGCTTGGGCAATTACTGTGCATAAAAGTCAAGGCTTAACTTTTGACAAAGCAATTTTGGATGTTTCTGATGCTTTTGCTCCAGGGCAAGCTTATGTTGCACTTTCTCGTTTACGTAGTTTGAAAGGCTTGGTTTTACTGAAACCTTTCACAACAACATCTATGCGAAGTGACAAAAACGTAATTGATTACGCCCAAAATAAAAGCAATAAAGAAACATTATCTGATAAGTTAAATAGTGAAACAAAAAATTATTTGTTAGAGCAGTTAAGTCAAGCCTTTGATTTGAATAATTTAATTTCTTCTTGGAGAATTCATACAACGTCTTATATTTCTTCACCCTTAAAAGGAGAAAAAATGAAGCATCAAGATTGGGCAGTTCATCAAGCTAAAAAAGTGGAAGGTTTGGGAGAACCGGCCATGAAATTTACGAATCAATTAACACGAATATTATTAGATCCGGCTTTTGATATTGCTTTTCTAAAAGAAAGAATCGATGCTGCTTACGAATATTTTTACAAGACATTGGATGAAATTTTATTCACTACTTTAAAAAAGATTGAAGAAATAAAACGTAAGCCAAAAATCAAAACTTATTTGGATGAATTAATTGAAATCGATGAAATTCAAACGGATGTCATTTTAAATTTGAAGAAAGTTCGCTTAATGTTAGAAGCAATTATTTTAGAAAAACCAATTCAAAAAGATCAAATTTGGAACGATGAGTTAAAATTATATAAATTCACGAAATTAACTTTAGCGAAACAAGATGTTCGTCAAAACATGAGTTTACTTGATTTGGAAGAAGAACAAGATTACGAAGAAGAGATAGTTCTCAAAAAAGCGAAAGGCACTAAAAAAGCAAAAGTTGAAAAAATTCCTACGGCTGAAATTACATTAAATATGTTTATAGCTGGGAAATCGATTAGTGAAATTGCCAAAGAAAGGTTATTGTCAGAAAGTACTATTTTTAGCCATGCTGGACAATTAGTAAAAGCTGAAAAACTAGAATTAAATCAAATTTTAGCAGAAGAAAAAATCGCCGAATTAGTTGAAGCATTTAAAGATTTTAATGGTGAATCTGTTACTCCAATTAAAGAAAAATATGGAGATAAATTTTCCTGGGATGAATTGAGAATCTATCGATTGAGTTTGTTGAAATAAATTTTGAAAGACACACATAAAATAAGTCTAATTTCATAAATTTTTTTATATTTGTCAAAACAATAAAACCTACTTTTTGAATGTTTGATGAAAGCAAATATTATCTTTTAGTTTTTTTCACTCTTTTTCTCTTTTATTTGGAGTGTGAAGATCATAGGAATGATATTTATGTTGATAAGTACACACCAAAAAAAGAACTTGATTTCACATTAATTCAAAGAACTGACACACTAGTTAAACTAAAAAAAAATTGTTTTTTAAACATATTTCTTGATGATATAGCCGGAAAACAATCAATTTTAACCTTAAAAATCCAAGATTCGATTTTATTTAAAGATTATATTTTTAGTAAAAGTGTTATACGTTTTTCTTTTGAAGACAAAAAGTATCAATTAATTTGCAGAAAGCTAGATAATCTTATAATTGGATATGATGTCGGGTATTTTACCTTAAAAAAATGAAGTGCTTGCTAGGTTTTTAACACTTTCAGCCAAGGCTCATAGAAAACTTAAGATATAGCAAACAGATCCTAAATTGAAAACAAAAGAATCTCGTAATACTTAGTTTTTTAACACTAAGGAACTGGGAAAACTTATGCAGAAAGCAACAAATTTTTTTATTTAAAGAATAAAAGTGTTTGACTTTTTAGAAAAAAAAATTACATTTTAAAATTTCTTACACATTAAATCTAAAGTGCATAATGTCACCATCTTGCACAATATATTCTTTACCTTCAACTTTAAATTTTCCTGCTTCTTTTACAGCTGCTTCCGATTTTAAAGTTGTGTAATCTTCATATTTCATAACTTCTGCACGAATAAATCCTTTTTCAAAATCTGTATGGATAACCGAAGCTGCTTGTGGAGCCGACATTCCTTTTGTGATTGTCCAAGCTCGAACTTCTTTTACGCCACAAGTGAAATATGTTTGTAATCTTAACAAAGAATAAGCTGAACGGATCAAACGATTTACTCCTGGTTCTTCCAATCCTAATTCTTCTAAAAACATTTGACGCTCGTCATACGTTTCCAATTCGGTAATATCAGCTTCAATTTTTGCTCCAATAACTAAAACTTCTGCATTTTCATCTTTTACATTTTCACGAACTTGATCCACGTATTTGTTTCCATTTTTCACAGAAGATTCATCTACATTACACAAGTATAAAACTGGTTTTGAAGTAATTAATTGTAATTTTGGAAGTATTTCAGCTTCTTTTTCATCAACTTCCATTGAACGAGCAGATTTTCCTTGCTCTAAATGTGCTTTCAATCTTATGCACAATTCATTTTCTCTTAAAATCTCTTTATCGTTAGATTTTAACATTTTAGCTAAGGCAGCAATTCTTTTTTCAATCGTTTCAAAATCTTTCAATTGCAATTCAATGTCAATTACTTCTTTGTCGCGAATAGGATTTACTGAGCCATCAACATGTATGATATTTCCGTCATCAAAACAACGAATTACATGAATAATAGCATCACATTCGCGGATATTTCCTAAAAATTGATTTCCTAAACCTTCTCCTTTTGATGCTCCTTTTACAAGTCCAGCAATATCAACAATTTCCATCGTTGTTGGAACAACTCTCTCAGGATTTACTATAGATTCCAAAACTTGTAAACGTAAATCTGGAACTGAAATTGTACCTACATTTGGTTCGATTGTACAAAAAGGAAAATTAGCAGATTGCGCTTTCGCATTCGACAAACAATTAAATAAAGTTGATTTTCCCACATTTGGTAAACCAACAATTCCACATTTTAAAGCCATTGAAAATTTTTTTGCAAAGATAAGAAAAGAAAGTGAATAAATTTAGAGAACAGAAATAGCGAACACTAAGTTTTGATAAAAATAACTATCTTTGGACAGAAAAATAATTTATAAAATGAATTTAAAAACGAGTTTTGGACTATTGCGACTTTGTGCAATTTTAGAAGGAATTTCCTATTTATTATTTGCTCTGACTATGCCACTAAAATACATGTATGATATCAAAATGCCGAACAAAATCGTTGGTATGATTCACGGAGGCTTATTTATAGCTTACATACTTTTTGTTTTTATTGAAAGTCAGGAGAAAAAATGGTCTTTGAGTGAAAAATTTTGGAGCTATTTGGCTTCATTGTTACCATTTGCGACTTTTATAGTTGACAAAAAAATATTCATGAAGCACCAAAACAAGTAAACATGAAGAAAATTGCTGTTTTTCCAGGTTCATTTGATCCTTTCACTAAAGGACATGAAAATGTTGTGCACAAAGCCATGAATTTATTTGATGAAATCATTATTTCTATTGGCGTAAACTCTACAAAGTCAAGCTATTACTCTTTGGAATCAAGGAAAAAACATATTTTATCTTTATTTGAAAATAATCCAAAAATTAGTGTTCAATCTTATCAATCTTTAACCACAGAATTTTGCAAGGTAAATCAGGCAAATTATATTCTAAGAGGTTTAAGAGATGTGAAAGATTTTGAATATGAGCGATCCATTTCCCAAATGAATCATGCGCTTTCGCCTGAAATTGAAACGGTTTTTTTAATTACTGATCCAATTTTTAATCACTTAAATTCTTCTATCATTAGAGAAATTGCAAAAAATGGCGGGGTTATTGATAACTTTGTAACAAATGCCCAAATCCTCGTTACTACATTGTAATTTGTTTTTAAATTTAGATTTCTTTGTTACATTTAGTTGAAAAAAATAGCATTCAAAATAATTATTAAATGAAAAATATCCTTTTAATTTTTACTTTTTCACTTCTAACTTTTATTGGTTTTAGTGAAAGCATGACGACAATTATCGGTTTTGCACCAAAATACATTGGAGAAAAAGTAGAAATTTATGCGATTGAAGATTATTTCTCGATGAAAGAAAAATTAATTGCAAGCGCTGTTGTAAAAGCTGATTCAACTTTTAAAGTGGTGTTTTTTAATGCTCAAACACAAAAAGTTATTATAAAATCAAAAAATAACAAAGGATTTATTT
>CAMBRH010000098.1 GCA_945870115.1 Chitinophaga pinensis
TTTTCTTTGTTGTAATCGTAAATTTTATTGGCACCCAAAGATTTAATCAACTCTAAGTTTTTTGTGTTACAAACCGCAGTAATATCTGCTTTTAAATAGTTAGCTAATTGTAAGGCAGCACTTCCAATTGATCCTGTTGTACCGTTGATTAAAATTTTAGGATTCTTTGTGAAATCAACTTTTTTCAAGTAATTGTATGCCAAATACAAACCTTCAGAAATTGCGCCTGCTTCTTCAAAAGTCATGTTTTCGGGCATGTGCGTGATCGCTTTTTTTTCGTCAACGCAAACATATTCTGCATGAGTTCCGTAATTGAAAGTATTTAATCCAAAAACCTTATCTCCGACCTTAAATTCAGTTACATTTTTTCCGAATGCTTCAATTTCGCCCGCTAATTCTGTTCCTAAAATGGTTTTTTTTGGTTTAAAAATTCCTGCAAATAAATACACGATTAAATACTCTGGTCTGCGAAAACCAGTATCTGTTCTATTTACAGTTGTGGCGTGAATTTTAATCAAAACTTCATTGTCTTTTGGAAATGGTTTTGGAACATCGATTACATGTAAAACTTCTGGCGGACCATAAATTGTATTGACACTTGCTTTCATATTTTTTAAAAAAAGTTTAGGGGATTGTAAAATTAATTTCGCAGGAACTTGCAGTATTTCCAGTTTCGGATAAAGTGAAAGTTGTATTTGCTGTACTTATCCAATCTCCAGAATTAATCGTGTTATTTCCATCTTTGTCATAAAATGCGTAGTAATAATATGTTCCAGGATGCATGTAATTAAAAACAAAATTTTGGTCATTTGAATTCAAAATTACATAGCGAGAACGGTATTTTAGATTTGCTTGATTGAACGAAAATCCTGAAAAAAGTGGCTGTGTTGTGATTACTAAAAATACTTTTTTTGCTGGATCAGGAGAATAGGAACTAAAAAAACTGTATGAAGCCGTTGTTTTACCTAAATAAGGTTGTGTGTTTTCTGGATACGGATCTTGTGCAGGAATTCCTGACATAGCATAATAAATTGTTTCTGTTAAACCTGAAAAACTGGTAGAAAAATCTTTCGTTAAAGTCTTTTTTGGAAAGGAAAAATGATTGACAGTATTTACTGTAGAACTTGCATCTTGAAGTTTTGCACTCCAAGTCATGTGTAAAGTCGCTGTTGCTTGCGTGTTACTTTTATTGGTATAAGATTTAAGGTACAAACTGTCTGCGCTAAAAATCACTTCTGAAAATGCTCGATTTTTGCCTTTGATGATTTCAGAAAAACGATAATATGAATTTGTTGCACCTTCAGAAACGCTATCGGCAATCAAATATGAAACACGTTTCAAACCATTAAATGAACCACCATTTCTGAAAGCAAGTCTGTACTCATTTTTATATTTGACTACAAAAAATGACATAAAAATATCATTCAATGTATCCAATTCATTTTTTGCAGAAACTTGATTTTCTGAATTTGGTCTAAAATCTACAATCCATTCTGAATATCCACCAAGTGGAGTAGTGGAAGTGACTGGACCATTCCAAATTCCCTTGATTTTAGTTAATAATCCAAAAGCCAAAGTATTGCTGATATCGGCATATTGAGAAGGTGTTTCAATAAGAGGCTCTTCATCAACAGCTTTATCTTTTTTGCAACTTAAAAATACTGTTGAGATTAATAATAATAAAAATAAAATTAGGTGTTTCATTAAAATAATTTTAATTCAAATTTAATTTCCCCATGTTTCTAAAATGTTTTTCTTCCACATTTTTTCTGCATAAGTTCTAAATTCTTTTGGTGCGTTTTTAAATGCCTTATCAAAAGTATATTTTCCGCCATACGTTTCAGTTTCTGAAAGAACAACTTTGTTTTCGCCACGCATCGCGAATTTTTTACCATTTTCATACATGATCACTTTCATCGAACAGGGACTTACATCGCCATGACATGCAGTTTTGTACATAATCCAAACTTCAGTCTTGCCGTCAGAATTTAAGTCGGTAACACTTAACGTATTTTTGATGAAATTTGCGGCAATATCAACAGGACAATCATCAATGCCGTCTTCTATTTTCCACAGAAGTTTTGTTTTTTTGTCTGAAATCACAAAATGGTAAGCATAAATTTTTGCACATCGACTGTCTTCGTATTCTGAATTTTCGTCTTTGTATTCGCCTGTCTCGGTTGTAAGAACAATGTTTTTTCCGTTTTCATCTTCCCAAGAAATTGCATTTTTCACTTTTCCTTCAAATGTAATGTCCTTTGGAATTTTATTTGTTTCAAGTTTTGACGTTTTTATTTGTGCAAATGTTGAAATCGAGCACAACAGTGTGAATGTTAAGAATTTAATTTTAATTGAAAGTTTCATATTATGGTTTTTTAGGTAAAATGTGAAAGAAATATCAAATATACTTTTTTATTTCCAATTTACTTTTCTTAAAATATACCTTCTATCAAAACAATTATCTTCAGGATTAAAAAATTCTTTTTCAAGCGTCATAAATTTTGATAATATCTTGATTGAACTTTTATTTTCTAAATTTACATCAGCTGTGACTATCTCAGATTTTAAATTATAAAAAACAAAATCAATTAATGCTTTTGCAATTTCAGTACCAAATCCAAAATTCCAAAACTTTTCTCGAAGTTGGTAGCCAATTTCATCTTGATTGGATTCATTTTTCATTATTCCGCAACATCCCATTAATTCCAGATTTTCTTTTTTAGTTAAAGCCCAGATTTTTTTAGTTGAATTTTGCTCAAGATTTATTAACGTTTTTAACTCTAAGTCACTTTCTATTTTGCTTAATGTTTTTCTAGGCAATAATTTTGCAACATTAATATTTCTTTTCAAATCGAAAAATAATTCATCATCTTCAATTTCCAATTTTCGAACTAAAAGTCTTTCTGTTTCAAAAATCATAATTTTTGGTTTAATTTTTCTTTCTCATTTATCACTAAATAAATTATTACACTGATAATGGAAGCGAAAAAGCACCATACTGAAATCAAAAATTCTTTATAGAAAAAAGCAGAAATTGAGAACGAGATTAAAGATGCAAGACCTAAAATCCACATTTTTTTTGAATGCGAAATAAAAGGAGGAATTAAGATTGCAAGCCCATAAAAAACAATGCTGGCATACAAAAGAGTTGTTGGGTAAAATTGTCTATAAAAAACGTGATGACCAATAATTTCAGCTTTTATGGGGTAAAACAGCAAACAATATCCGAAATAAGAAGCGCATAAAAATCCAATTATTACAAGGCTTTTTTGATAAATAGTTCTTGATTTTTTTTTGTCAAAAAGCATAATTGCTAGTGGAACAAGAAAAGGCCAAAAGACTTGGGCGAAGAAAATAAAAATGTGAGCCAGAATATTTTGTAAAAGCAAATAATCATTGTTTGGAATGATTAACCACAAAATACCCTCAGAAACTTGTTGAATTGCGAATAAAAATGGAATACTAGCAAATAAATAGTCTTTTGGCTGTTTTACTTTTTTGATAGTTATAACTCCAATGGTTGATAAAATAATTCCGGCGCCAAAACTTGCACTAGCTGAAAAACACATATTTAATTTATTTAATGGTTAATTCAATATTTCCTTTTGTTTTTTTGAAATACATATCAAAATTTTCAGGTTGAATAAAGATAATATTATTTTTTGAAACAATTTCAATTGATTGCAAATTAAAAATTCTATCGTTTATGAATTTTTGAGAATGATTTGAATAATGATCGTTACTTAATTGACCAAATTTCAATATGCTTTTTGCTGGAACTTTAATTTCAACGCCATATTTAGAGGAGTCTAAATCTTTGGTTAATAGCTGTTTTTCCCAATCTATATTAAGTTTCTTTGTCGCTTTGTAAATAGCTGGAATTTCTTCAAAAATTGTGAAACTACTATTTTGGGATAATTTATATTTTACTGTAATTTCAGAATTTGAATTGTTTTTAATGACGAAATATTCTTGCCATGAACAAGAAGTTAAGCTTAAAACACCAAGTAAAAAGCAATATTTCCAAATTTTAAGTTTCATAAATAACTATTTAAGGCAATAAAAAAGCCAATCATTTCTGATTGGCTTTTTTTGAAGAAAATTAAATATATAATTAGATAACTTTTACATTCACTGCGTTTAATCCTTTTTTACCATCTTGTAATTCGAATTCAACTGTGTCACCCTCACGGATTTCATCAACTAATCCAGAGATGTGTACGAAATGATCTTTTCCTGATCCTTCTTCACTAATAAAACCAAAACCTTTTGTCTCATTGAAGAATTTTACTGTTCCTTTATTCATGTTATTTTTTATTAAATATGATGCAAATATAAATCAAATATTTGACAAAAGCATTGTTTTGATAAAATATTATTTTTTTTCGTTAAAATAAGTTTTTTTGTAGCTGAATTTTCATTTTCAGTTTTATTAAGTTTTGCTAAAAGGTTTTTTTAAAAATTAATTCAAGAACCAAATTGTTCCGTTTAAAACGGAGGCAAAACTCACCCATAATAAATAGGGAATTTGAAGGTAAGCTGCAGTTTTATTTATTTTTCTAAAAATTAAAATCATGCTCAAGATAGCGATCCAAATTAAAATAATTTCAATAAATGCTAAACCAAGCAATTGATATTTAAAGAACAAAAAGCTCCAAAAGAAATTTAGGAATAATTGGCTGATAAAAATAATAACTGCATTTTTTTTCAATGATGATTTGGGACTTTGAAGAATCATAAACAGTGAAATACCCATCAAAAGGTACAAAAAAGTCCAAACCGGACCAAAAAGATAGTTTGGTGGATTAAAACTTGGCTTTTGAATGGTTAAATACCAGTCGTTAACACCACTTGCTGTTGTAATTCCACCAATTGCACCAATTGAAAGGGGAATAAGAATGCATAAAATTAATTTGAGTGCTGTTTTCATTATAAAATTTATTATTAATTTTATAAAGATACTATTAAAAGTTTAAGGCGTTCACGTAAAACTACAATCCGCATCGCCATCCTGAATTTCAAATTTTGAAGTAAGAATTTCTTCTCCAAAGTCTTTTGAAATAATGTAATTTCGAGTTATTTCCTTTTTATGGAAAGCAAGTGATTTATTTTGTGAAAAATATGCAGAAATTTCAGTTTGAAAAGTTGTAAATGTGCTAATTTTTAGTTCCAAGATTTGTTGATTTATCACATTTATTACGTCAATTAAATTTTCCGAATCGTAATAACCATATGGAATTTTTAAACTATTATTTCTCTTTGCAAAAAGGATGAAAGCAATTAGTTTATTCTGAGAATCATAAATTTTTAAAGGTATAAATTCAAAACTATTTTCAACAGAAGAAAAATGATATTTTTTAGATTCAATGGTTTCTGGAGAACTTAGAATCCAAGGATTATTTAAAATCCAGTTTAATTCGTCTTTTCCTCTCTTAAAAAGTTCATTTTTTTGTTTCGGTGAAATAAAATCAATAATTTCTTGATCAATTTCGTTTACTTTTTCAACCCGATAGCTATCGGGTCTTATCTTAGTTGTTTTCGCTTTCTTAAGTGATAGCCTGAGTTTCAAAAATAAATTGACAGTAAAATCGAAAGCTGATAAAAGCGGTTTGATTTTCTGAAAAAGTTCTTTTTTTGGAGGTAAAATTTTTTGTAAATCACTTTTCAGATATAGTCTGATTCCTTTTTTGTCGGAAAGTGGATTAAAAATTTGTGATTTATCGTACAAATATTTAGCTGAATCTGTAAATTCTGTTACCAAAATTCGATTTCCCCAAATATTGAAGCAAGAATCCAATAATTTTTGGGCAATTTTTTTACCTCTTTGTTCAGGATTAATCCACAAACAACTGAGCCAAGCGCAATTATCACTTTGTTTGTTAATGAATATTTTATCTGGTAAAGCACCTAAATATCCAACTAAAATATCATTTTCATAAGCTAAAAAAAGCAGAATATCTTCCTCATTTAATCGAGGATTTTTACAATGAGAATTTGCTCTGTGTTTTGAAATTGGAATAAAATCTAAATTACGAAAATCTTGACTTTCAACAAAGATTTCCAATTGACTTTTATTAAGATGTTTTATTTCAATCATTTAATTTTACTTTCTTGTAATTTTATTTTTGCCTAAAACTCCTTTTAACATAAAATAAATATATTCAGAATTTAGTATTTGTCTGGCAGTCAAATTATTTGCTTCAAAAGGAATTCGTTGAATGTGCTTAGACGAAAAATCCTTTTTTAACCCAGCACAACCAAAACTTAAATCCAAAATTTTATCTTTTTCAAATACATTTTCAAAAAACGCCTTTGAAACGCCATAATCTGTAAACGGAAAAGCGAATATTTTATTTGTTGCAAGTTGATTTTTTTCTAAAAAAGCTAGACAATCTTTTGTTTGTAGAAGTTGATTTTCTAAATCTATTAAACGATATTCTGGATGATTAACGCTGTGCGCACCAAAATGGAAACCTTTTTTTTGCAAATCAATTATCTCATTAGATGTTAAGTAAGGTTTTTTTGTCTCCAAATAATCTTTGAAATCAACATTTAACAAAACAGCTAAATCATTTAATAAATGTTTGTTGTTAAAATTAATTTCTTTTAATACTGTTTTATAATTTTTTTCTTTTGAAAACTGAGAAAACCAAATTTGAACATTTTTTTCATTTAAAATGGACTCATTTTTTGAAATTTCTTCAATCAAAAGACTTACTTTATAACGAAAAAATAAGTTTTTATTATCAACAAAATCACTATTTAAAAAATTGATTGCGGGAATTCCTTTTTCGAATAATATCGGAGCAATCACATCGTTAAATTCTGATAATCCATCATCAAAAGTAAGTAAAAATGAATTTTTCTTCGGTTTCTCGCATTTTAAAATTAATTCTTCAAAATCGGAATATGAAATCGGATTGTAATTTTTGAGTAAAAAATCTAAATCTTTTTTAAATTGATTTACCTTTTTAACTTGATACAAATTGTCAATGTGAGGAACTTTTTCGTCTGAAATCAAATGGTAAACAGGAACAATTAATTTTTGATTCGTTAAACTAATCAACAAGTTGGTAGGAATAGCAGTACTTAAAACGTTTATGTATTTTGTAAAAATATGTTTGTATCCAGCCATTCTAACGATTCTTGAAAGCAAATATAGGAATTTTAATATATTGACTGAATAATTATTTAGAGTTTATAACAAACTCTATTTTCATCTAATTTTCATTCCCCGACTCGTAATCAAATTTTCTTGATTCGATTTTGCTTTGTCCAAACTAAAAGCAAATGTACTTCCAAGTCCAATAGTACTTCGAACAGAAATACGTTGATTGTGTGCTTCGATTATGTGTTTTGCAATCGCTAATCCGAGTCCTGATCCACCTTCATTTCTCGTTCTACTTTTTTCTACTCTATAAAAACGTTCAAAAATTCTAGGAAGATTTGTTTCATCAATTCCTGGACCATCGTCAGAAATTTCAACCAAGGTTAGGTCATTCATTTCGAAAAAACGAGCTGAAGTTGTACCGCCTTCACTGCCGTAATAAATAGAATTGGCAATTAAATTTGTTAAAACTTGTGCTATTTTTAATTTATCGGCATTGACGGTTAAATTTTGATAATCTTTTGAAAATTTTAAGGTGACATTTTTCTCTTTTGCTTGAAGTTCTAATGAATCATAAATTTCTTGCACTAATTTTTTGATGTCAAAATTTTCCAGTTCCAGTTTTAATCCGTTAACTTCCATTTTGGTAATTGCATCTAAATCTTCTAATAAATTCACCATTCTGTCAGTAGCGGTTGATGCTCTTTCTAAAAATAAACGATTGACGTTTTCATCTTCTAAACCTCCGTCTAAAAGCGTCAAAATGTAGCCTTGAATTGAGAATACTGGTGTTTTTAATTCATGTGCGAGATTTCCTAAAAATTCACGTCTAAATTCTTCTTGCTCCTTTAATTTGATTATCTCCTTATTTCGATCTTCTACCCAATTTTTGGCGTCAGATTCTACTTTTTCAAAAACGTCTTCTGTCATTTTGAAGGCTTCGATTTTGGAATTTACAAATTTCCCCTTTCGAATTGAACGATACAAAATTTTTAGTCTATTATTGATGAATTTTTCAACAAATATGTAGAAAATACCAAAGGAGGCAAAACCTAATAAAAAAGGTAAGGTAATTACAATCCACAACGGGAATTCAAATACTATGAAGTGAAGAATG
This sequence comes from Chitinophaga pinensis, assembly GCA_945870115.1. Lineage (GTDB taxonomy): Bacteria > Bacteroidota > Bacteroidia > Flavobacteriales_D > Crocinitomicaceae > M2408. The sequence goes on from CAMBRH010000098.1 coordinate 8,226, forward strand.
GTTGTTAAAAGGAAGGTAAATGCAAAAATTAATGCACTTCCACCAAAAATTAAGTAAACTGGTTTGCTATTTCTCATTGTCCAAATGTATATCCAACACCTTTTATTGTGCGAATATAATCATTTCCTAGTTTTTCTCTTAATTTTCTAATATGCACGTCGATTGTTCTTTCTCCAACAATGGTTTCATTTCCCCAAACGCGTGATAAAATTTCATCTCTATTGAATACTTTTCCTGGTTTTGTCATCAAGAATTCAAGTAATTCAAATTCTTTTTTTGGTAAAATGATTTGTTCCTCATCTTTATGTACAAGAAACTTTTCTCTGTTAACTGAGATTCCAACAAGTTCTTCCGCATTCTCAGTTACTTGACTATAAGAAAGTCTTCTTAAAAGTGCCTCAATTTTACTCATTAACAAGCGCGGACGAATTGGTTTTGTGATGTAATCATCCGCACCAGCTTCAAAACCAGCTACTTGAGAATAGTCTTCACTACGAGAAGTTAAAAATGCAATAATTGGTTGATAAGAATCATCTTTCTCTCGAATGATTTGACAAGCTTCAATTCCATCCATTACTGGCATCATCAAATCTAAAAGAATCAAATCTGGTCTAACTTTCATCGCCGTTTCAACTGCCTCTTGTCCGTTAGCCGCAGAATATACAGTGTAACCTTCTTTCTGAATATTGTATTTCAAAAACTCAATAATTGTAGCTTCATCGTCTACAACTAAGATTGTATAATTTTGTTTCATATTTTTTAGATTTTAAGATGTTAGGACATTAGGATGTCAAGACTTAAATTTATGTAGATTCAAAATTCTTTTTTTCAACTACGAATAAGTCTTTACTTTTTTGTCCATGCATAACTCATAATTCATCACTCATAACTTTGCAACAAAAGTAAGGCAATAACAAATCTATCACTTTACCTTAACCTTATCTTTATGTTAAGAATCTTAAGTTTTAATGTTACCTAAATATTATCAAAACATAATGTTTTGGTAAACATAAAAGTTTTACTAAATCGATTTGGAGGATGTAATTTTGCCCCCAAATAAAAACGATAAAAAACGTAAAAGATGAAATCAAAAAATTTAAAATTTGGAATTTTAATGTTTACAGGGCTTTCTTTAGGAATGGTTTCTTGTAAAAAAGAAGGATGTACTGATCCAACAGCTGAAAATTACAGCGAAGAGGCAAAAAAGGATGATGGTTCTTGTACTTTTGCAGATCCTGTTGTTCCTGGTGTTGAAACTGTTACTTTAACAGGTTTTATTACTTCTAACACAACTTTAACTGCTGATAAGTTTTATGTATTAAATGGAAAAGTAATTGTAAACAGTGGCGTTACATTAACAATTGAGCCAGGTACAATCATTAAAGGGCAAGAAGGAACAGATGTAAATGCTTCTGCTTTAATTATTGCTAGAGGAGCAACAATCAATGCAGCAGGAACAGCTGCAAAGCCAATTATCTTTACTTCAGTTTTAGACAATATCGCTATTGGTCAATTAGCAGGAACAAACCTTATGGAAGGTGATGCTGGAAAATGGGGTGGATTAATTGTTTTAGGGAATGCTCCTGTATCTGCAACAAACGGTGATACTCAAGGTCAAATTGAAGGAATTCCTGCAACTGATGCTTATGGTGCATTTGGTGGATCTAGTGCTACTGATAATTCTGGTGTTTTGAAATACATTTCAATTCGTCACGGTGGTGCAATTATTGGTGCTGGTAATGATATCAATGGTTTAACTTTAGGTGGTGTTGGTTCTGGAACAGTTGTTCAAAATATCGAAGTTGTTGGTAACTTAGATGATGGTATCGAAATTTTTGGAGGATCTGTTAATGTTTCTAACGTTTTAATTTCTTTTCAACAAGATGATGCTATTGATGTAGATATGAATTGGTCAGGTACTTTAACTAATTTCTATACTATCAATGGTACTGGAACAACTTCAGATAAAGCTTTAGAAATTGATGGTCCAGAAGGAATTACAAATACAACAGGCTTATTTGGTTTAACAAATGGTACTTGTATCGTTTACGGTGGTGGATATGCAACTGGAGATTTTAAATCAAAAGCGCAAGGAACTGTTACAAATGTTGTTTTTGGTACGGCAAAAATCAGTGCTAATTTTGACGCAGCAAATGCTTGTGCAAATAAATCTGATGCTTATTCAAATTTAACTGGAGCTACTCAAAAATTATTTTTCACTGATGCTAAATTTACAAGTACTTTAGTTTATACTTCAGTTACAACTTGTACAATCCCAGCTGAATTCCAAGGTTTAGCAGAAGCTAGAATGACTTCAAATGCAAGTGCAACTGGAGCTGACAAGACTGTATTTAATACTTGGTCTTGGACTTCAATCAAAGGAAAACTATAATTGAAAAAGTTCCACTTTCAGCGTTATGCTTGTTTGAAAAATTTATCATTAGCACAAGCTAACTCAAAATTTTCAAACTTCGCAAGCCTCGAAATTGAAATTTTTAAAAGATATGAATCAAGAATTAAACCTTGATTTTCAAAGAAACATTTGAGTTTTAGGCGCTTTATAAGTTTAAAAATTCGAGTTTACTTAAGTAAATGAAATTTTTTCAACTTTAAGCAACGATAAAATCAAATTTTTATTTAAAATCTAAAAGTCTGTCATTGAAAAGTGGCAGACTTTTGGTGGTATAAAAAAGTAATAAAATGTTGAAAATTAGTTTAGTTTTAGTAGGTTTTCTTTTTGTGAATTTGTTTACATTCGCACAAGG